>SPJO01000157.1 GCA_006844635.1 Methylophilaceae bacterium
TATGCCAGTAGATTCACTAAAATTTAAAGACAGTAAAAAATATGCAGACCGAATGAAAGCTGCGCAAAAAGCTGTTAATGAAAAAGACGCTTTGATTGTGATGCAGGGTGCAATATTAGACATGCCTGTCGTCGTTGCTGCATTTGAATTTAGGTTTATGGGTGGTTCGATGGGTTCTGTCGTTGGTGAGCGATTTGTCCGCGGTGTGAATGCGGCAATCGAAAACAAAACACCTTTTATTTGTATTGCGGCGAGTGGTGGGGCCAGAATGCAGGAAGGCTTGTTGTCGTTGATGCAGATGGCCAAAACGAGTGCTGCCTTGACCAAACTGTCACAAGAGGGTTTGCCATTCATCTCAATTTTAACGGATCCAACAATGGGCGGCGTTTCGGCGAGTTTTGCTATGTTGGGTGATATTATTGTGGCAGAGCCAAATGCACTCATCGGATTTGCTGGCCCACGTGTGATTGAGCAAACTGTACGTGAAACATTACCAGATGGCTTCCAGCGTGCTGAGTTCCTACTGGAACATGGCGCAATTGATATTATTATTGATCGTAGAGAAATGCGTGAGAAGTTAAAAAGCATCTTGTCGAACTTAATGCACGCAGCTTAGTTTACTTTAGAACTCATTAAACTGCTGTCTTTTGTGACAAACTTAATCAACAACCCCACATCATTAGCACAATGGTTAACCTATATTGAGGCGCTTCATCCTAAATCGATTGAAATGGGGTTGGAGCGCGTTAGCGACGTAGCAAACCGACTGCAGATAAGTCCCAAATTTCCTATTATTAGCATTGCAGGCACTAATGGCAAAGGCTCAACCTGCGGCATGTTGGAAAATGTCTATGTACAAGCTGGTTATCGCGTTGGTGCTTATGTGTCTCCACATTTCGTTCGCTATAACGAACGCGTACGCGTCAATCAGCAAGATATTGATGATGATGCGCTTTGCCGTGCTTTTGAGGCGGTTGAGGCGGCGCGTGAAGAGGTGGTCCTGACTTACTTTGAAATGGGCACCCTGGCAGCAATGTACCATTTTTTACAATCAGACTTAGATGTGGCGATTCTTGAAGTTGGCATGGGTGGACGTTTAGATGCGGTTAATGTGTTTGAACCTGTGTGTGCGATTGTGACCAGTATTGATTTAGACCATATGGATTATTTGGGCGATACCCGCGAAAAGATCGGAATGGAAAAAGCGGGGATTTACCGTAAAGATACACTGGCGATTTGTGGTGAACCTGACACACCGAATAGCGTGCTTACTTATGCTGAAGAGGTGGGCGCCAATTTGCAGTTAATTAATCGTGACTTTAGTGTGCGAACACATCAAGATGGTTGGCAATATCAAACAGATGATGTTGCGTTAACCCTGGCGCCATTAGCATTGCAAGGTGATGTGCAAATGAACAACGCCGCTTGTGTGATTAATGCGGTGCAAGGCTTGCAAGCTTTATTGCCAGTGTCGCAACAGGTGTTGGTCAAGGGTATTAGTTCAGTGAGCTTGCTCGGTCGCTTTTATACGGTTAGGGAACAGCCGCAACTTATTTTAGATGTGGCGCATAATCCGCAAGCGGCGAAATCCTTAGCCAAAAACTTACAAAAAACGCCATGTGCTGGGCGAACTTTAGGTGTGATGGCCATGTTAGCGGACAAGGATATTGCGCACGTGGTGACAGCGTTGGCGTCAGAGATTGATGTTTGGTACCTTGCTGACACGCATAATCCACGTGGTGCAAGCGCAGAGCAGTTGGCTGGTTATTTGCAAACGCAAGTAGAAAATGGCCTGACGCATTCTTTTTCAGGTGTTGATTTGGCATTAGATGCAGCCTGTAAAGAAGCGAACAAAAATGATAGAATAATCGTGTTCGGTTCGTTCTACACGGTTGCAGATGCGGTCGAATTTTTAAGGGAGTAGAGGGTCTAGATGCAGAAAAACCAAGTTGATCAAGCATTGGCTTTTAAAAAGCGTGCAAGACGCCGTCTTGTTGGCGCCATTGCATTGGTGTTTTTAATGGTGATTGTGTTGCCGATGATTTTAAAAGACCGTGAAGCAGCTATTCAAGAAGAAGAGATCGAAATCTCGATGCCAAGCCAAACACAAGAAGAAATAGTGGATATAGCCGATGTTGAGTTGCCTGCTGATGCAGAAGGTGAGTCTGCGGTGACTGAGGTGATTGAAGATGCACCAATCAAAGGTGAAGTAATCGATTTGCCAGCAGTTGAATCTTTGCCAAAAGCCCCAGAACCAGTTAAAGAAGTCGCTAAGCCTAAGGTGGAGCAGAAGCAAGCGGAAAAACCTGCCCCAACTAAAAAAGAAACCCCAGCTAAAAAAGAAACGCCAAGTAAAACTGCGGTCACGAAAACCAATCAGTTCTATGTTCAAATTGGTGTGTTTTCAGAAATGGCCAATGTTAAGAAGTTGCAAAGTAGGTTGAGTGATTTAGGTTATCAATCAGTCACAGAAGATGTGACAACAGATAAAGGCGTCAAAACACGATTGCGTACAGTGACGTTTGATGGGCGCAATGAGGCAGCAATCGCATTAGAAAATATTAAAGATTCAGGGCTTACTGGGATGGTTGTTAGTCAAAAGTGAGGTTGTTAGTTGACTAGTTTTGATTATGCAGTACTTGCCATTATTGGTATATCAATTGTGGTGAGTATGATGCGCGGGGCGATAAAAGAGTTACTTGCATTATTTGGATGGGTTGCTGCATTTTATATTGCGAGAACTTATTCGTCTCAATTAGCGCCACTGTTGCCACAAGATATTCCAACAGAGGCACTTAAAACGTTGGTTGCATTTTTGATTTTGCTTATTGTTGTTTTGTTTTTAAATACACTATTATCGGTTGCTATTTCTAGTATTGTAAGCAAAATAAGCTTAGGCTGGCTTAACCGCTTTTTGGGTGTGATATTTGGTTTTATAAAAGGCTTGTTTATTGTTTGCGTGCTTGTATTTCTGGCAGGCTTAACAAGTTTGCCGAAAGAAAAAATGTGGACAGAGGCGATGTTAAGCTCGCCACTCGAAGTGTTGGTAAAAGCTGCATTACCATGGCTACCTGAGCGTGTGACGAAACACGTTAGCTATGACTAATTTTTGATTCAATGGATTTATTTAAGGACAACACTATTCTATGTGTGGAATTATAGGGCTTGTAGGTAAAAACCCAGTTAACCAACTGCTTTATGACGGCTTACTGGTGTTACAACACCGTGGTCAGGATGCAGCGGGTATCGTGACTTGTGAGGGCAATACCTTTTACATGCACAAAAGCAATGGCCTCGTAAAAGATGTGTTTCAAACACGTCACATGCGTAGCTTAGTTGGTCATGCGGGTATCGCGCATGTGCGTTATCCAACTGCCGGCTCTTCAAGCGCGGCAGAAGCGCAGCCATTTTATGTCAATTCTCCATTTGGGATTGTGCTGGCACATAATGGTAACTTAACCAATTCAGCACAGTTGAAGTCTGAAATGTTCCGCCAAGATTTGCGCCACATTAACACCACATCGGATTCTGAAGTGCTGTTAAATGTATTAGCACATGAAATTGAGCAAACATCTAAAAATGCTGTGCTCAATACGGATATGGCATTTGATGCAGTCGCTGGCGTACATAGGCGCTGTAAAGGGGCTTATGCTGTGGTTGCGATGATTGCTGATTTTGGTTTATTAGCTTTCCGTGATCCGCAAGGTATTCGCCCATTAGTGATTGGTAAGATGGATACGGAAAAAGGAACCGAATACATCGTCGCTTCTGAAAGTGTGGCATTAGACGTGTTAGGCTTCACCTTAATGCGGGATGTTGCCCCAGGAGAAGCCGTCTTTATTGATATGGATGGCAATTTATTCAGCCGACAATGTGCAGAAGAATCAAAGTTGACACCATGTATTTTCGAATATGTCTACCTAGCACGACCAGACTCAATGATAGATGGTGTGTCTGTCTACCAAACGCGACTTGATATGGGTGAAACATTAGCCGCAAAAATAAAACGCGAATGGGGGCATCTTGATATTGATGTGGTCATTCCAATTCCCGATACGAGTCGGCCAAGTGCGTTGCAAGTTGGTCTTGCGCTGGGTTTAGAGTACCGAGAAGGCTTCATCAAAAATCGCTATATTGGCCGAACTTTTATTATGCCAGGCCAAGCTTTACGTAAAAAATCAGTGCGCCAAAAACTCAACCCTATTGGCGAAGAGTTTAGAGGTAAAAATGTGTTGCTGATTGATGATTCTATTGTGCGTGGGACAACTTCAAAGCAAATTGTACAAATGGCTAGAGATGCCGGTGCCCAAAAAGTATATTTTGCTTCTGCAGCACCGCCAGTGCGTTTCCCTAATGTGTATGGTATTGATATGCCTAGCCGTGATGAATTGTTGGCAACAGATCGAACTGATGATGAGATTTGTGAGGAGATTGGTGCAGACGGTTTGATTTATCAAGATTTAGATGCGCTAGAAGCGACTGTTACGGCGTTGAACCCAGCATTAACAATCTTTGATTCCAGCTGCTTCGATGGTGATTATGTGACGGGTGATGTTGATGAGAACTACTTGAATCATATTGAGTCTTTGCGCGCTGACTCCACGCAGCTTAATCAACCGCCTAACTCCACAACACAAATGGATTTAAATTTGGTTGATGCGGACGATGGGGAGTTTGCAGAAGCTTAATTAATGATCGTCAGGTTACACAAAAAGTGACTTGACAATAAGGATTAATGAGCGTTAAATGAAAGTGCGCTGATTTGAGCGGCCAAACTTAAACAAAGCCTAACTCAGCTTGCGAGCGCATTATAAATTCTGCTAAAGCGAGAGACTAAAACCCGTTTTAGCTATTAATAGGCTATGACGGGTTTTTTAATGCCTGTTAAGAGTCGGTTTTAAAGCAAGACAGATAAAGAGAAAGTAATGACGAAAGAGTACCATCCAGAAACGATTAGTGTAAGAGCAGGAAATGTACCTACTGAGCATGGCGAGAATTCAGAAGCGATATTTTTGAATTCTAGTTTTCGGTTTGAGAATGCGGCACAAGCTGCGGCCAGATTTAGTGGTGACGAACCTGGCAATATCTATTCACGTTTTACCAATCCAACCGTGACGGCCTTTCAAGATAAATTGGCGGCGATGGAAGGTGCAGAGCAGTGCGTTGCGACAGCGAGTGGCATGTCAGCGATTCTGGCGTGTGTCATGGGTGTGTGTAATACGGGAGACCATATTGTTGCTTCGCGCAGTCTGTTTGGGACGTCTGTGCAGTTATTGACCAATATCATGGAGCGCTGGGGCTTAGCGGTTACCTTGGTTTCGTTAACAGACCTAGCAGAGTGGCAAGCTGCCATTACGCCGAAAACCAAGATGTTTTTTGTTGAGACACCTTCTAACCCATTGACTGAGGTCTGCGATATTCAAGCATTGGCAAATATGGCACATCAAGCGGACATTCGTTTGGCTGTCGACAATTGTTTTTGTACGCCGGTGATACAAAAGCCCTTGGCTTTAGGCGCGGATATCGTGGTGCATTCGGCAACGAAGTATATTGATGGGCAAGGGCGCTGTTTGGGCGGCGCGGTATTGGGTTCAAAAGCGTTGATGGAGCCTGTTTATGCTTTCTTGCGATCTGCGGGCGTTACCATGAGTGCATTTAACGCTTGGGTGTTTTTGAAAGGCTTGGAAACGCTGCCGATTCGTATGGAGGCGCATGCACGTAAGGCGCTCGCTTTGGCGACATGGTTAGAGGCGCAGCCGCAAGTGGAGCGCGTGTATTATCCTGGCTTGCAATCGCACCCGCAGCATGCCTTAGCGATGCAGCAACAAACCAACGGTGGCGGGATAGTCAGCTTTGATGTAAAGCCAAAAGCTGGGCAGTCGGAACAAGAGGCAGCATGGGCGTTAATTGATGCAACAAAATTGATTTCCATTACGGCCAACTTGGGTGATGCGAAAAGTACAATTACGCACCCGGCTACGACTACACATAGTAGGATTAGCAAAGAGGCAAGAGAGGCGTCTGGTGTGAAAGATGGGCTTGTTCGCATTGCGGTGGGTTTAGAGCATGAATCAGATTTACAGGCGGATTTAACGCTATTAACTTAGGCCGTGATTGATTTCAAAACGGGGTGTGAATACACCCCGTTTTTTATTGGGGAAAACTGCTGAAAAACCTGCTCTTATAACTGAATCATGTTAAAATTTAATGATTATTTATATCTTATAAAAAACGCTTTTAAAAAGCGATGTCCTCAGACGAAAAAATAGAATAGTGATGGAATAAATCATGGATCAATTCGCAAAAGAAACCTTACCCATTAGCCTAGAAGATGAGATGCGCCGTTCATACTTAGAGTATGCAATGAGTGTGATTGTCGGTAGGGCTTTGCCTGATGTACGCGATGGCTTGAAGCCCGTGCATCGACGTGTTCTATATGCGATGCATGAGTTAAACAATGATTACAACAAGCCATATAAAAAGTCAGCGCGTGTGGTTGGTGATGTGATTGGTAAATACCATCCGCATGGTGATACGGCTGTGTATGACACGATTGTGCGTATGGCGCAAGACTTCTCACTACGCTATATGCTCGTGGATGGCCAGGGTAACTTTGGTTCTGTTGATGGCGACAATGCTGCTGCGATGCGTTATACGGAAATCCGTATGGCAAAAATTGCGCATGAGCTATTAGCGGATATTGAAAAAGAAACGGTTGATTTTGGCCCTAACTATGATGGTTCTGAACATGAGCCGTTGATTATGCCAGCAAGGATTCCTAACTTACTGATTAACGGTAGTTCAGGTATTGCTGTGGGTATGGCGACAAACATCCCACCACACAACTTAAATGAAGTGTTAAATGCCTGCTTAGCTTTGCTTAAGGACTCTGAAACAACAGTGGATGAGCTAATTGACTTAATGCCAGCACCGGACTTCCCAACTGCGGGCATTATTTATGGCACAGCAGGTGTGAAAGAGGGTTACCGTACAGGTCGTGGTCGCGTTGTCATGCGTGGACGTACACACTTTGAAGATATGGATAAGGCGGGTGGCCGACAAGCGCTTATTATTGACGAGCTACCTTATCAGGTAAACAAGAAAAATCTGATTGAGAAAATTGCTGAATTAGTACGAGATAAGAAAATTGACGGTATTTCTGATTTGCGTGATGAATCAGATAAATCGGGTATGCGCGTTGTGATTGAATTGAAGCGTGGTGAAGTGCCTGAGGTGGTATTGAACAACTTGTACAAACAGACGCAATTGCAAGACACCTTCGGGATGAATATGGTGGCGCTGTCTGACGGTCAGCCACAATTGCTCAATTTGAAGCAAATTTTAGAAGCTTTCTTACGTCACCGTCGTGAGGTGATTACACGTAGAACGGTATTTGAGTTAAGAAAAGCGCGTGACCGTGGGCATGTTTTAGAGGGCTTGGCAGTTGCTTTGGCAAACGTAGATGAAATGATCGCCATTATTAAAGCCGCACCAACGCCACCAGAAGCAAAAGCTGAGCTGATGAAGCGCAGTTGGAAGTCTCCAGTCGTTGAAGAAATGTTAAAACGTGCTGCAATGGAAGCTTCGCGCCCAGAAGGGCTGTCAGTTGACTTCGGTTTAACACCAGAAGGTTACAAGCTTTCAGCGACGCAAGCACAAGAGATTCTACAAATGCGTTTGCAACGTTTAACGGGCTTGGAGCAAGATAAGGTTGTTAACGAATACAAGGAAATTATGGATGTTATTGCTGATTTGCTCGATATTTTAGCGACGCCAGCGCGAGTGACTACCATGATTACAGAAGAAATGGCTGAAATTGCCAAGCAGTTTGGTGATGAGCGCCGTAGTGAGATTGTGCACGACACGCAAGACTTGTCATTAGAAGACTTGATTACGCCACAAGATGTAGTGGTGACGCTGTCTCATACTGGCTATATTAAATCGCAATTGCTCGAAGAGTATCGTGCGCAACGCCGTGGCGGTCGTGGCAAGCAGGCAGCACCGACCAAAGAAGACGACTTTATTGATAAGTTGTTTATTGCAAATACGCATGATTATATTTTATGTTTCAGTAGCACAGGCCAAGTGTACTGGTTGAAAGTCTATGAAGTGCCGCAAGGTAGTCGTGGTGGTCGTGGTAAGCCGATTGTGAACCTCTTCCCATTAGAAGAAGGTGAGAAAATCAACGCAATCCTCCCTGTAAAAGCATTTACAGACGATGAATACATCTTCATGACAACAGCACAAGGAACAGTGAAGAAAACGGCTTTAAGTGAGTTCTCTAAACCACGTAAGTCAGGCATTATCGCCATTAAATTAGACGAAGGTGATTACTTGATTGGCGCGGAAATTACATCAGGCAATAGTGATGTCGTTTTAGTGTCAGATGCAGGTAAAGCGGTTTGGTTTAGCGAGGAAGATGTGCGCCCAATGGGTCGTGCAACACGAGGCGTGCGTGGAATGAAACTATCACCAGAACATCAAGTACTATCCTTACTGATTGCAGAAGATGATCAGCAGTCAGTATTGGTTGCAACTGAGAGTGGTTATGGTAAGCGGACAGTGCTGTCTGACTTTAGACGTTCAGGCCGTGGCACACAGGGTGTGAAAGCTATTGCCGTGAGTGAGCGCAATGGTTTGGTCGTTGCAGCACGTTTGGTCAGTGAAGATGATGAAATTATGTTGATTACAACAGGCGGCGTGTTGATTCGTACGCGCGTGAAAGAAATTAGGGATATGGGCCGTGCAGCTCAAGGTGTGACGCTCATTAAGTTAGATGAAGGAGAGAAGCTCTCTGGTTTAGAGAAAGTTGTTGAGTCAGATGATGATGACGACAGTGCAGAGGATGTAGACGAAAACGAAGCGTCATAATTTATGGGGAATATATTTAACTTCTCTGCTGGTCCAGCAGTATTACCGAAAGATGTATTAATTCGCGCGCAAGCTGAAATGCTTGATTGGCATGGTAGCGGTATGTCTGTGATGGAAATGTCGCATCGCGGTAAAGAGTTTGTGAGCATCTTAGAAAAAACGGAAGCGGACTTGAGAACCTTGTTGGATATTCCAAGTCAGTATAAGGTCTTGTTTTTACAGGGTGGGGCGGTTGCAGAAAATGCCATGATTCCCATGAATTTACTGAACGGGCAACGCGCAGATTATGCCGTCACAGGTAGCTGGAGTCAGCGAAGTGTTAAAGAAGCGAGTGCTATTGGCGATATTGATGTCGTCGCCAAGGCTGATCCTTTTATACAAGTGCCAGCGTATTCTGAATGGAAGCTGAATCAAGATGCGGCTTATGTGCACATCTGTACCAATGAAACCGTTAATGGTGTTGAGTTTGATAGTTTGCCTGATACAGGCGATGTACCCATTGTAGCTGATATGTCTTCACACCTATTGTCACGTCCCGTTGATGTGTCAAAATATGGTGTCATTTATGGCGGTGCGCAGAAGAATATGGGCCCTGCAGGCCTATGTATCGTCATTGTGCGTGAAGATTTGCTTAACCAGGCGTCACCACTAACGCCTAGTGTCTTTCATTGGAAAACACAGGCTGAAAACAAGAGTATGGTAAATACGCCGCCAACGTATAGTATATACATCGCAGGCTTAGTGTTTGAATGGTTGTTAGCGCATGGTGGCGTGGCTGCGATTGAACAGGTGAATATTGCAAAAGCAAAGCTGTTGTATGACTATATTGATTCAACAGACTTCTATACGAACAATATCGCCAACAACAATCGTTCACGCATGAATGTGCCATTTTTCTTAAAAGATGAGACGTTAAGTGCGGCGTTTGTGCAAGGTGCTGATTCACGTGGTTTATTGCAGCTGAAAGGTCACCGTTCTGTAGGCGGGATGCGTGCTAGCATTTATAATGCAATGCCAATTGAAGGTGTGGAAGCATTAATTGATTACATGAAAGAATTTGAGAAGTTAAATTAAATAAAGCGTTTAAATGTCTGATTCATTAAAACAATTTAGAGATAAAATAGACCAAATCGACTCGGAAATATTGAGTTTAGTAAACGAACGAGCGAAGTTGGCTAGAGAGATTGGTCACGCCAAAGAAGATGGTGTGATTTATCGTCCTGAGCGCGAAGCACAGGTGTTGCGCCGCATGCAGACAGAAAACCAAGGACCACTTTCAAGCGAGGCGGTGAGTAATGTTTTCCGTGCCGTGATGGCTAATTGCCGAGCATTAGAGAAAGAACTATCGATTGCTTTCTTAGGGCCACTTGGGACTTATAGCGAAGAAGCCGCGCTTAAGCAGTTTGGCCTAGGTAGAAACGCTGTTGTTTGTGGCACCATTGATGAGGTTTTTCGTCACTTAGAATCCGATAGTGCTGACTATGCCATTGTGCCAGTGGAGAATTCGACAGAAGGTGCAGTTGGCTTAACCTTAGACTTGTTACTAGGCAGTAACGCAAAGATTTGCGGAGAAGTGACCTTGCCAATACATCATTGTCTATTGTCGAAGCAAACAGATATTAGCGAAATTTCTCATGTATTCTCACATGGGCAATCCTTAGCGCAATGCCACGAATGGTTAAATCGTACATTGCCGCATGTGGAAAGAGAAGCGGTAACAAGTAATGCGTATGCTGCACAAATGATGCATGATTTGGTTTCTTCTGAAGGCACCTTTGCCGCAGCCATCGCGAGTAAACGTGCAGCTGAACTGTTTGATTTGAATGTGCTGGCTGAAAATATTGAAGATGACCCAAAAAACACCACACGCTTCTTAGTGCTGGGCAAGCATGATGTAGCAGCATCAGGACAAGACAAAACATCTTTAGCGGTGAGTACTAAAAATAAACCAGGTGCAATGGTTGATTTATTAGAACCGTTATCAAGACATGGTGTCAGCATGACCAAGCTAGAGTCACGACCATCTAAAGAAGGGTTGTGGGATTATGTGTTCTATATTGATATAGAAGGCCATCAAACTGATGCTAGCGTTCAAGCAGCACTAGCAGAGCTTGATGCACGTGCTTCTGTTGTTAAAGTCCTAGGTTCATACCCTGTGGCAGTGGTTTAGGGGTGACGATGCATTTGTCAGAATTAGCACCAGACTATATCCGCGCGATTGCGCCATACCAAGGTGGTAAGCCTATTGCAGAAATTGCACGTGAATATGGGCTTGATGAAGCCGATATCATTAAGCTAGCGTCGAATGAGAACCCATTAGGCATGAGCCCAAAAGCGGAGGAAGCCATTGAAGCAGCCTTGGTTGATGTGGCGCGCTACCCTGACGGTAATGCATTCGATTTGCGTGCGGCAGTGCGTACTAAATATGACGTTGATGATCTGCAAATTGTCTTTGGTAATGGCTCTAATGATATTTTAGAGTTAGCTGCGCGTGCTTTTTTGCAGACCGGTGATGAAGCGATCTACTCGCAGCATGCCTTTGCGGTTTACCCTTTAGTGACCCAAGCGGTCGGTGCAAAAGGTATTGTTGTACCCGCAAAAGATTATGGGCATGATTTAGATGGCTTTCTTCAAGCCATTACAGCAAAAACACGTTTAATTTTTATTGCTAATCCAAACAATCCAACAGGTACTTTGATTGATAAAACCACTTTGCTGGATTTCTTAAAGCAAGTGCCTAAAGAAGTGTTGGTAGTGTTGGACGAAGCTTATGATGAGTATTTGTCGGCAGATGATCAATCAGAAGCCATCACATGGCTGGGTCAGTTCGATAATTTAATTATTTCACGTACCTTTTCTAAAGCTTATGGGCTTGCTGGTTTGCGCGTGGGCTTTGGCTTGATGCATGCAGATTTGGCTGACATTTTGAACCGCATTCGCCAACCATTTAACGTAAACTTGATTGCGCAAGCGGCTGCGACGGCTTCTATTGCCGATGGTGATTTTGTTGCTCGGAGTTATGCCGCTAATCAAGCAGGGATGTTACAGCTGACACAGGGCTTTGATCAGTTAGGCCTGCAATATATCGACTCCTACGCTAACTTTATCAGTTTTGCTGTCGATGATGCAGCGCAAGTGAATCAAGTGTTGTTAGAAAACGGTATCATTGTGCGCCCGGTGGCAAATTACGATATGCCTGATTATTTACGCGTGAGTATTGGGCTATTTTCAGAAAATAAACGCTTTTTAGCGGTGTTGGAATCAATAGTAAACAAATCATGACTGAATACGAAAAACAAGGGCTTGAAAAGTTAGCAACGGATGATGTTCGTATTGTCGAAGTCAAAGAGCTGATTAAGCCAGCTGTGTTGCTAGAAAAGCTCAAAGAGAGTGAAGAAAGTACACAGAACATTTTAGCTACACGAAAGGCTGTGCACCGCATTTTACATGGCGAGGATGACCGCTTGCTGGTTGTGGTTGGCCCATGTTCTATTCACGATACAAAAGCAGGCTTAGAGTATGCGCGTCGTTTACTGGATTTACGCCAGCATCTAGCAGATGATTTGCTGATTGTCATGCGCGTGTATTTCGAAAAGCCGCGGACAACCGTCGGTTGGAAAGGGCTGATTAATGACCCGCAACTCGATGGTAGTTACGACATTAATACCGGCTTAGAAACGGCGCGACAGTTTTTATTGGATGTTAATGAAATCGGCATGCCTGCCGCGATGGAGTTTTTGGATACGATTACACCGCAGTACACAGCAGATTTGGTCAGTTGGGGGGCAATTGGTGCGCGTACGACGGAGTCGCAAGTGCATCGTGAGTTGGCTTCTGGCTTATCCTGCCCCGTTGGTTTTAAAAATGGGACAGATGGTGCTGTGCGTGTTGCGATTGATGCGATTAAAACGGCTAGCAGTCCACATCGCTTTTTGTCAGTCACAAAAAACGGTGAATCAGCAATTATCGTCACCAAAGGCAATGAAGACTGTCATGTTATCTTGCGCGGTGGTAAAACACCGAATTATGAAGCCCATCATGTTGATGCAGTGAGTGCGCAACTCGCTGAGGCTGGTCTGGCGCAGGTGCTAATGATTGACTGTAGCCATGCCAATAGCCAAAAGCAATATGAACAACAAGTGAATGTAGCAAATAACATTGCAACGCAAATTGCGGGTGGTGATAAGCGAATTGCTGGCGTGATGGTTGAGTCTCATTTAAAAGCAGGTAAACAAAGCTATACGCCTGGTTGTGAACTAACGTATGGGCAGTCTATAACTGATGCTTGTTTAGGCTGGGATGATAGCGTGAAATTGCTAGAAGGTTTGGCACAAGCGGTTCGTGAAAGGCGCACAAAATAAGGCTGGTAGCGCGATTACACTAGACTGCCATCATGATAATCACTAGGTTGATATCATACTAGCTTGCAGCCCTAATTTGAAACCAATGCGTAAGATATGGTTCTTACAAGCACATCACTTTGAGATTCACTTTTTGAGGTGGCTTGTATTTCTTAACAAATTAGGAGAATAATTATGTGGACAACACCAGCAGCGACTGAAATGCGTTTTGGTTTTGAAGTAACCATGTACGTAATGAACAAGTAATTTGTTCTTTAAAGGCTATCTGCAAAGATAGCCTTTTCTCCATCTACGCGTAAAACAGCGTACAATTTTAATTTTCAAGATAAGTTAAGTAACTCATGCATATACACGTATTAGGCTCAGGTGCTGGCGGCGGTTTTCCCCAGTGGAATTGTAATTGTGAAAACTGTAAAGGCGTGCGTGCAGGCACGATTAAAGCAATACCTCGTACGCAATCATCCATTGCCGTCAGTGCAAATGGTACTGATTGGATTTTGTTTAACGCGTCACCAGACATTAAAGTACAGTTGGATCATTTTCCAGCTATCCAACCTGCACGTGAAGTGCGTGATACCGCGATTACAGCGATTGTAATTACCGATTCGCAGATTGATCATGTCACTGGGCTATTAACCTTGCGTGAACACAATAAGCCTTGGGACATTTATTGTACCGATGAAGTTAAAGATGATTTAACAACAGGTTTCCCTGTGTTTAATATTTTGAGTCATTTCCGAGGTGTGAATCATCATAAAATCGAAACTGATGAATCAGTGTTTACGATTCCTACTGCCGAAGGCATTGAGTTTACTGCAGTACCATTACTGAGCAATGCGCCGCCATATTCACCACGTCGCGATAATACAGTGCCTGGCGATAATGTGGGTATGAATGTTAAAGACACTAGAACAGGTAAAACGGTATTCTATGCGCCTGGTTTGGGTGTAGCAGAGCCGCATGTGTTGGAATATATGCGTAATGCAGATTGTGTATTAGTTGACGGCACTATGTGGACAGATGACGAAATGTCTAAAGAGGGCATTAGTGACAAGCGCGCGATTGAAATGGGCCATTTAGACCAGTCTAGTGATGGCGGCATTATGAGCATCCTCAATAGCATGGAAAAACCACGGAAGATTTTGATTCACATCAATAACACTAACCCGATTCTCAATGAAGATTCTCCACAGCGCGCTACGCTTAATAACGCAGGTATTGAGCTAGCATTCGATGGTATGGATATAGAACTTTAGGAGAAATCATGAGTACTAACAATTTAAAACCTTGGTCACGCGAAGAGTTTGAAGAAAAGCTACGTGAAAAAGGGAAGGGTTATCATATTTATCATCCATTTCATGTGATGATGTATGAAGGCAAGCTGAATAAAGAGCAATTACAAAGCTGGGTGGCGAATCGCTTTTACTACCAAATCTCCATCCCAATGAAAGATGCTGCTGTACTGTCTAATTGTGATGATGTTGAAGTACGCAAGCAATGGGTAGTCAGGATTACCGACCATGATGGTATCGGTGATGCCATGGGTGGTATTGAAGCATGGATTCAATTAGGTAAAGCTGTTGGTTTAACGCGCGAGCAAATAACAAGCCTTGATTTAGTGAGCCCAGGTGTGCGATTTGCAGTTGATGCCTATATTAATTTTGCAAAACAACGTTCATGGCAAGAGGCGGTGTGTTCAAGCCTAACCGAGCTATTTGCACCTCATATCCACCAACAGCGTATTAGTTCTTGGCCGGAAATGTACCCTTGGATTGATGAAAGTGGCTTGGTGTACTTTAAAAAACGCCTGACAGAGGCCAGACGCGACGTTGAGCATGGTTTAGAAGTCACTTTAGACTACTTTAGTGAAACACGCGAAAGACAAATGCAAGCCTTAGATATCTTGCAGTTTAAATTAAACGTATTATGGGTGATTGCTGATTCAATTATGTTAGCGTCTACCGATATCACGACTGAAGGCGTTCAATACACGCGCCAGCCAGTCATTACATTTGAGTAAAAGGTTATGGAAAACGATATTCAGCACGCAGATATTTATGACTTGGCGGATCACCACCGCTTTCAGTGGGAAGAAGCACAAAATAGCTTTGTGATTTTATTTCCAGAAGGCATGGTTAAACTACATGGTGGTGCAGGCGAAGTCATGCAGTTGGTAGACGGTAAAGCGACAGTTGCTGAGGTTGTGGAAGCGTTAAAAGCCAAATTTCCCGATGCTGAAGGCATAGAAGCTGATATTGTCGGTATGTTTGATATGGCGTTAGGTAAAGCTTGGATTAAGAAAGTTAACTAAATTAATCTTAAGCAAAAGGAGTAGCAAAATGACCCAAAATTCATTAGGTGAATCAGCTGTACAGCAGGAAGTGCAAGGCAAGAATAATGGTGTGGGCGCAAATATCACGCAAACACAACCATTATGGTTACTGGCTGAAGTGACTTATCGCTGTCCGCTGCAATGTGCTTTTTGCTATAACCCAACTGATTACGATAAACACACGCAAAATGAACTCAGTACCGAGCAATGGATTCAAGCGTTACGTGATGCACGGAAAATGGGTGCGATTCAATTGGGTATCTCCGGTGGCGAGCCATTATTGCGTGACGATATTGAAGATATTGTGGTGGAAGCCAAAAAGCTAGGCTACTACAGCAATTTGATTACTTCAGGTGTCGGCTTAACTGAAAAACGGATTCAAGCATTTAAAGAGGGCGGTTTAGACCATATTCAGCTTTCAATGCATGATATTACTGAAGAGATTAATAACTTTATTACTAACACCAAAACTTTTCAGCTGAAGAAAAAAGTGGCAGCCATGATTAAGTCTCATGGATACCCAATGGTGCTCAATGTCGTGATTCATCGCTATAACATTGGCCATATGAAAGAAATTTTAGAAATGGCTGAAGCCTTAGATGCTGATTATGTAGAGCTAGCCAATACACAGTATTATGGCTGGTCGCTAGTTAACCGTGCGCAGTTGATGCCACAAAAAGAGCAGATTGAAGAGGCGGAACGTATTACTAACGAATTCCGTGAACGTGTTGGTAACAAGATGAAGGTTTTCTTTGTGGTGCCAGATTACTTTGATAACCGACCGAAAAAATGCATGAACGGCTGGGGCGAAGTCTTTATGATTGTGACCGCTGATGGTGATGTTTTACCTTGTCACTCTGCGCGCGTGTTGCCGAACATTGAATTTCCTAATGTCAGAGAACATGGCCTTGAGTACGCATGGAAAGAATCGCCAGCGTTTAATAAATATCGCGGTGATGATTGGATGAAAGAGCCATGCCGTAGTTGCTCTGAAAAAGAGAATGACTTAGGTGGTTGCCGTTGTCAGGCCTTCTTATTGTCTGGCGATGCTGAGAGTGCAGATCCAGTTTGTACCAAATCACCAAACCGCCACTTAATTGATCAAGCGATTGAAGACTCTAAAAACCCGCAATTAACAGAAAAACCGATTATCTTTAGAACCAATGCAAACTCTAAAAAGTATGCAGAAGGCGACAAAGAAAGAATCGAGGATTTCCACGCAACGCCGTAAAACAAATGACGTTATAATCAAAGGCGCAGGTGATGCGCCTTTTTTTAATGTATAACATTAAAAAATATAATTAAATAATTGATACTATTAAAATAAATTGACTAGAAATCATACAATCCTTGTTTTCTCATTAGCCGCTTTAACCGCGCTCGCGCCCTTTGCGATTGATACCTATCTACCGGCTTTTCAGGTGATGGGCCAAGCGCTAGGTGCAACAGATGTACAAATTCAGCAAAGCCTAACCTTCTATTTGTTACCGTATGCCGCCATGACCTTATGGCATGGTGCTATTTCAGATGCCATTGGCCGTATCACGACGATTAAATGGGGCCTCGGTATTTTCGTGCTAGCCAGTATTGGTTGTGCATATGCGCCAAATGTTGAAACATTATGGTTTTTTAGGGCGCTGCAAGGCGCGAGTGGCGGGGCAGGGAATACCATTGCGCGTGCGATGGTGCGTGACTTGTTTGAGGGGCCAAAAGCACAAAAAGTCATGGCAACCGTACAAATGTTATTTGGTATTGCCCCTGCCGTTGCACCGATTATTGGTGGCTTCTTACTGGGTATCCATTGGCAAGCCATTTTCATCTTTTTAGCCATATATGCAGCGCTTAGTTTATGGGCAGCCGTGACATTCCTACCTGAGACCATGCCGCCAGAAAAACGCACACAGCTTTCAGCAAGTAATGTGATTAATAATTACAAAATCATTTTTGGCGACCGTGAATACACGAAATTAGTGATTGCAATTGGTGCCAATTTTTCTGGATTCTTTCTTTATGTCTTAGCTAGTGCGGTGTTTTTGGGTCAGCATTTGCAATTAGGCCCAACGGAATATGGCTATTTATTTATTCCAACCGTGACAGGCATGATCCTGGGCTCTTTTATTGCTAAATCGGTGGCTGGGAAGATACAAAACAGCACCGTGATTCGTTTGGCTTATGGGTGGATGCTTTTCATGGCATGCTTCAATATCGCTATTTGCACCTTCCTACCAGCAGGGTTAATTAACGTACTTCCCATTGCTTTATACAATATTGGTATGGCGGTTGCCGTGCCTATTTTGTCACTCGCAGCACTCAACCAACATGCAAAAATACGCGGCACAGCGGCCTCAGGTCAAGCCTTTATGCAAATGCTGCTGTCTACCGTCTCTGCAGGTTTTATTGTGCCACTCGTTTGGTATGCTCCTTCTGGCTTAGCGTTTGCGATGTTAGCTTATTTATTGATCGGCTTAGTCTTTATTACCCAGACAAGCTTATGGCGCGTAAAAACATAAACGGCTTAATCTTGCTGTTGATATTGAAGTGTTCACAGTATTTAATTCTGTAAAAATTATTTATTTTTCCTGTAATCCTTGGTTAAAAATGTAGAATGTCATCTACGGATTTTTATATGGTGTTGGATGCGATGATGCATCACTAGACACTCGCATTAGAAGGTTACATTGATGGCAGAGAAAGAATACGACGCGGATTCCGTTAAGGTTCTCCGCGGTTTAGAACCGGTTAAAGCAAGACCGGGTATGTATACGCGAACAGATTCACCGACACACATTGTGCAAGAGGTGATTGATAACGCAGCAGATGAAGCATTAGGTGGGCACGCAACAAAAATTAATGTCACCATTTATAAAAATGGTGCGATTGAAGTAGCCGATAATGGTCGTGGCATTCCAGTTCAAATTCCAAAGGGTGAAACGCAAGCAGCCGTTGAGCTGGTTTTCGTACAACTTCATGCTGGCGGTAAGTTTGATAAAGAAGATGACACTAGCTCTTATCGTTTCTCAGGTGGTTTGCATGGCGTCGGTGTGTCAGTCACTAACGCGCTTTCGACGCGTTTAGAAGTCACAGTCAAACGAGAAGGCAATATTTACAGTCTAGCCTTCGAAAATGGTGCGCGTGTACAAGCCTTAGAAATTACTGGTAAGTGCGCTAAAAAAGACACGGGAACTATAGTTAAATGCTGGCCAGACCCTAAGTATTTTGACGCACCTAAAGTATCGCTAACCCAATTAGAGCATTTGATTAAATCGAAAGCTGTTTTATTACGTGGCGTGACGGTGACCTTATCCATTGAAGGTAATGATGGTTTTGAAGAAAAGTCATGGACCTATGCGAATGGTTTACCACAGTATCTTGATGAGTTGATTGGCGAACGTCAGTTAGAAGAGGGGCAAGAAGCGGCCATTCCGACGATCTCTGGTGAATCTTATGCAGCAGAAAATACTGATACTGTTTCTAAAGGCGAGGGCTCTGTTTGGGCCATGTCATTTGGTTTAGGTGGCGGGCGAGGTGAGTCGTATGTGAATCTGATTCCAACGCTTTCTGGCGGCACGCATGAGGCCGGTATGCGTAATGGCGTTTATGAGGCGGTGAAAACGTTTATGGAGCATCACAGTATGATGCAGCGTGGCGTTAAGATCACTTCCGAAGATGTGTGGAACAACGTCTGTTTTGTGTTGGCGGCTAAAGTCTTAGATCCACAATTCCAAGGCCAAACCAAGGAAAAGCTGACCAATCGTGATGCGATGAAAATGATTGCCTCATCGGTGCGGCCGATTGTCGAAAATTGGCTGACGCAAAATACAGAACATGCCAAGCGTATCTCTGATTTAGTGAATAGCACGGCTGCGGCGCGTAATAAATCGACTAAGAAGATTGAAAAGCGTAAGACGACGGGGATTAATTTAATGCCAGCCAAGCTGACCGATTGCGAAGCCGCCGGGACGATGGAGGCTGAACTATTCTTAGTGGAGGGTGACTCTGCTGGCGGTAGCGCCAAAATGGGCCGTAATAACGAATTTCAATCGCTATTGCCGTTACGCGGTAAAGTATTGAACACATGGGAGGTCGATGCTGGCCGTATCTTTGGTAACTCAGAAGTGCACGATATTTTCGTAGCACTCGGTATCGAGCCACACACCATGGATGATGAGCCTGACTTTTCAGGTCTACGTTACGGGAAGCTATGCTTGCTTTCTGATGCGGATGTCGATGGCTCACATATTCAAGTCTTACTACTGACCATGCTATTGAAACATGCGCCTAAACTCATTGAGCGCGGCCATGTATATATTTCACAACCGCCGTTATACCGAATTGACGTGCCCGCGCAAGGTAAGAGTAAGCCAATGCGTAAGCTATATGTAGCAGATGAGCATGAAAAAATGGCGACTATCGAAAAGTTAAAACGTGAAGGCATTGCAGAAGAGAAACTGGGTATTCAGCGCTTTAAAGGTTTGGGCGAGATGAATCCTGAGCAGCTGTGGGAGACGACTTTGTGCCCAGATACACGCCGCTTAATTCAAGTGCGATTGCCTGAACTGCAAGTGTCGGAATCTTTTAGCATGTTTAATATGCTAATGGCGAAAAACCAATCGCCAGCGCGTAAAGAGTGGATAGAACGTCGTGGTAATGATGTGGAGGCAGATGTTTAATGAATGATGTTACTGATATAGGCAACCTAGAGCCAGATGATGATGCTGTCGTCATTGGTCAATATGCGGAAGAAGCCTATTTATCCTACGCCATTTCCGTTGTAAAAGGCCGCGCCTTACCATCGGTTGAAGATGGTCAAAAACCAGTGCAACGCCGCATTTTGTATGCAATGAAAGAAATGAATTTAGTAGCAGGTGCTAAACCTGTGAAATCAGCCCGTGTGGTGGGTAATGTACTAGGTATGTACCATCCACATGGCGATAGTTCGGCTTATGAAGCTGCAGTACGTTTAGCGCAGGACTTTACGCTACGTTATCCATTGATTGATGGCCAAGGTAACTTTGGCTCACGTGATGGCGACGGTGCCGCCGCTATGCGATACACAGAGATGCGTTTATCGCCCATTGCCGATTTACTGCTCTCTGAAATTGACCGTGGGACGGTCGATTTCCAAAACAACTACGATGGTGCTTTCCAAGAGCCAACCTTGCTGCCAGCACGCTTGCCAATGATGTTGCTGAATGGCGCATCGGGTATTGCCGTAGGTATGGCAACCGAAATGGTGCCGCATAATATGCGCGAAGTGGCGAATGCTGTTTTGCATGTGATGTCGAATCCGAAAACGACGACTGAAGAGCTAATGGCACACATCCCTGGCCCTGATTGGCCAGGCGGTAGTCAGTTAATTACGAAAACAGCTGATATTCATGAAATGTACGATACTGGCCGAGGCTCACTCAGGTTACGTGCTCGTTGGGTTGTTGAGTCCATGGCACGTGGACAATGGCGCGTCATTATTAACGAATTACCACATGGTGTTTCAGTTGAGACCATTCAAAATGAAATCCTCGCAATATCAAACCCAAAAGCGAAAAAAGACAAAAAAACCATTGATCAAGATCAGCTGCTATTAAAGCAATCTGCTTTGAGCATGATTGATACAGTGAAAAGTGAGGGGCAAAAAGATGTTCGCCTCATCATCGAGCCAAAAACCAGTCGCGTCAATGCTGACGAAATGATGGCCTTTTTACTATTGCATACCAGTCTAGAAGTGTCCTGTTCCGTGAATATGGTCATGATTGGCACCGATGGCCGGCCAGCGCAAAAGAATATGATCACTGTACTGAAAGAATGGATTACCTTCCGTTTAGATGTGGTGCGTAGACGTTGTCAGTTTGATCTCGATAAAATCAATAAACGCATTCATATATTAGAAGGCCGCATGATTGCCTTTCTCCATATTGATGAAGTGATTAAAGTCATCCGTAACTCAGATGAGCCAAAACAAGATTTGATTGCGGCCTTTGATTTAACCGAGATTCAAGCTGAAGATATCTTAGAAATTCGTTTGCGCCAATTAGCACGCTTAGAAGGCATTAAGATTGAAAAAGAATTAGAAAAACTACGTGAAGAAGCAGAAGGCCTCAATGCGATATTAGGCAGCAATACCAAGCTGAAAAACTTAACTGCACGCGAAATTAAACAAGACGCTGAGAAATACGGTGATGAACGTCGCACACTCATTGAGCCAGTAGAGCGTGCGCAAGCGGCTAAATCATTTGTGGTTGATGAGCCTGTGACCATCTTGCTATCTAAAAATGGTTGGATACGTGCAAGACAAGGCCATAATGTAGAGCGTGATGCTATTTCATGGAAAGCAGGCGATAACGAACTGGCCGTGATTGAAACACGCACGGTAAGGCCAATCATCATCTTAGATTCTAATGGTCGTTGCTATGCTTTTGATGCTTCAAGCGTGCCAGGTGGTAAGGGTGATGGTATCCCTGTTAGCTCCATTATTGAGCTGCAAAATGGCGCGAGCATTACCGCTGCATTGTCTGGGGATGAAGCAGATAAATACCTCTTTATCTCATCTAATAGCTATGGGTTTATTGCCCCGTTGAAAGGCTTAATTGCAAGGCCAAAAGCTGGTAAAGCGTTTATGAAGGTGGATGAGGGCGCTAAAGTACTGGAGCCGATTAAACTAGATGATAGTGCTTATTTAGCCGTGACCTCATCAGAAAATAAACTCTTGGCCTTTGCGATTGATGAAGTTAACGAATATCCGAATGGTGGACGTGGTGTGAAAATCATGGATATCCCTAAAGGTGCGACGTTAACGAGCGTTGCGCTGAGTGATGGTGAATCGGCTACGGTCCTGGTTAAAAATAAAGAAAAGACGATTAAGGGTGATTTGTTTTTGAAGGCTTTGGGTAAGCGATCTAGAAAGGGTGTTGCTTTGGTTGCTTCTAGGGCTAAGCCTAAGAAGCAGAAGGGGTTGTTTTAATCATATGATTGTATTTAGAAGAAAATGAATACTACGACAAGCACATTTAAGCAAAACATTGCGTCAGTAGACAAACTCATTAACTTTGATAGGCAGTTTATGGATGTTGCTATTCAATCTGTAGATGAGTTGCATCAAACACTAGTTAATACACTTGATATAACGAATGAAATGTCTAATGGAAAGCGTACATTAGATATGCTTAATAATATACGAGAAAATGATTCACTTAAGACTCAATTTTCAGTGATAAATAATCAAGCTATTGTTCTTTTGGTGTCATATTTTGGTTCAGCTACAGCGGACTTATTTAGAAAAGCATCTAAAATCGCTATTGATGAACACAAAGATGCGCGAGTTTTAAATTCAGAGCTGAAAGTTAAGGTTGAAGAGTTAATAGGCTTTGAAGCGTCCATAAGTGATTCAATAGGAGATGTTTTAATTGCTAAAAATAGTATTAGCTTTCAAGATATGAAGAGTATTAAACGAGAGTTTGAAAAGTACTTTGGGATTGATATCGAAAAAGATGAAAATGTTAACAATATTATTTTGGGTCAAGCATGCCGCCACTCTATCGCACATGAAGCTGGTGTAGTAAATTCAAGAGTGTTAAGGCAGGTCCAAAATGCTAAACCAAGAGGCTTGAAAAGCGTGCTAAAGGAAGGTGATGCAATTGAATTTACTCACGATGAAATAAGTTTGGTTGCCGAAAGTATGTTGGCTTATGTTGTCAGCCTTGAGGAAAAAGTTAACAATTACCGTAAAAATAAATAGGGTCGCCGTCGCGCGAAAGCGACTTGTTACCTTACAGCAGCAGAAGTGAGATGCGAACTCACGTTGAGGTTTCCTAGCAAGTTAAAGCAGTTGCTTTTCACGTCAAACAAACCCGACAATCAAGCTCCAACGGATGAGCTCACAGAGTTTGAGGGTAGTGCTGGATATATTTAAGCGCTGCAGTCATGAGAGGTGGTCATCAATTAGTGATGCTCACCTTCAGCTTTTAGCTCTAATGAGAAAGTAGATTGGTGTTTGCTGATATACCAAATCAATATGGCCGCATAGACAAAGGTTGATAGCATAATTACGCCAATCACGATGGCTTTAAATGTTTCTAAATGCTCAAAAGAGGCTGGAATCATGGTGAGCATGACGATAGACAAACCACCTTTAAT
>SPJO01000187.1 GCA_006844635.1 Methylophilaceae bacterium
CAGTCCACGCAATTTTATAACCATCCGGCAGGTTCACTTTGGCTAATCGTTCAACCACTTCAATCGCATCACCAGAGCTAACCCCTGGCGCACCACTACCAAATATTTTGGCAGACAATAAGCCGTTGTAGCGTTCTAATTGCTCTGCACCAATGATGTTATGCACGCGGCTTAATGCAGAAAGCGGAATCATATTGCCATTCGGGTTTTGTGTCGTTGGTTGGCTACGCACATACACTTTACCCAAATCATCAGGCTTCATGCGATATTCAGGTTCTGCCTGTAATTGCACGCGATAAGTACGCCCATTTTTATTGAAATCATTGACGTAATACTGGCCCATGGTGCTTTGCAACGTTGCATAGATATCGGCGATTCTGACATTTAATGACAGCGCTTTGGCTTCATCGACTTCTATTTTCAATTGCGGCACTGTTGGACGGAAGAACGTATTAATGCTGGTCAATGTCGATTCTGCTCGCATGGCATCCATCAAGTTGTTCATCACTGCTGCAAGCTTAATTGGATCAGAATCGCGCTGACTTTGCACATACACCTCAAACCCACCAGCAGACCCTAAGCCGCGAATAGCAGGCGGGTTCACAGCAAAACCTAACCCATCAGGTTGCATCATGCCAATACCCGTCACTTTTCCGACCATATCATCCGCGGTAACACTACGCTCATCCCATTCAGCCAACCGTATAAACATCGTTGCCGCATTGGTTTTATTACTGCCTGTAAACAACTCAAAACCATTAATCGCAAATTGCGAAACCGCAGCAGGGTCTGAGTCAATTGTTGACCGAATTTGTTCTGTCGTTTTTGTCGTACGGCTTAAGGTCGCATTATCTGGCATCACCACCGCAGTGATGATATAACCCTGATCTTCTGCCGGCACCAAACTACCCGGCACGGTGCGGAACAACATGACCATCACAAAGACAAAGCCACCAAAAGCAATCGCGCCAATAATTTTATGATGCAGCGTTAAATCGACGACACTAGTAAAGAACTTGGTTAAACGGCTGAAGCCATTATTAAACGCTTTAAAAAAACCATTTTCTTGATGGCTACTTTGTAAAATCATCGCGCATAGCGTTGGCGTTAACGTTAAGGCCACCACACCAGAAATCACCACCGCAATGGCAACCGTCACGGCAAATTGACGATAAAGTTCGCCAGCAATCCCTCCTTGGAAAGCCACTGGCACAAACACCGCACAAACCACCAATGTCATGGCTACCACCGCCGCGGACACTTGTTGAATCGATTTAAGCGCCGCCTGGAAAGCATTTAAACCTTCTTCTTTCATCAGCCGCTCTGTGTTCTCCAACACCACAATCGCATCATCAACCACAATCCCGACCGATAGAATCAATGCGAAAAGCGTGAGCAAGTTGATAGAAAAACCAAATAGATACAAGCCTGCAAAGGTACCAATTAAGGAAATTGGCACGGCAATAATCGGAATCAATGTGGCACGCAAGCTTTGTAAGAAGATGAATACCACCAAAACCACTAAGATCAATGCCTCACCAAAAGTATGGAACACT
>SPJO01000188.1 GCA_006844635.1 Methylophilaceae bacterium
CACCCGTTGGGCCGAGGAACAAAAAGCTACCATAAGGGCGGTTAGGGTCACTCAAACCAGAGCGCGAACGACGAATCGCATCCGACACCACTTGCACCGCTTCATCTTGCCCAATCACACGTTCGTGTAATTTGTCTTCCATGGTGAGCAATTTTTCACGCTCACCCGTCATCATCTTGCTGACAGGAATCCCCGTCGCACGGCTCACCACTTCAGCAATTTCATCCGCGCCAACTTCGGTGCGCAGCATCTTAGGCTTTTCATCAGTCGCTTGCGATTCTTTGTGCGTGGCGGCTTTTAGCTGTGCTTCAAGCTCAGGCAGCTTGGCATATCGCAACTCTGAGGCTTTTTGCAAGTTACCCTCACGCGTAGCCAATTCAATCGCATATTTTAGCTTTTCGATTTCCTCTTTCACATGCGCTGAGCCTTGCACCTGCGCTTTTTCCGCTTTCCAAATTTCTTCTAAATCAGCATACTCTTTTTCAAGCGTGTCGATTTCTGCCTCAATCAAGCCAAAGCGCTTTTGGCTAGCCTCGTCCTTTTCGCGACGCACCGCTTCACGTTCAATTTTCAATTGAATCAATCGGCGATCTAGCTTATCCATCACCTCAGGCTTAGAATCAATCTCCATCTTGATGCGCGATGCCGCCTCATCAATCAAGTCAATCGCTTTATCAGGCAAAAATCGGTCGGTAATATAACGGTGGCTCAACTCTGCCGCCGCCACTATCGCAGGGTCTGTAATCTCCACACCATGATGGGTTTCATACTTATCTTGTAACCCGCGCAAAATCGCAATGGTCGATTCTACCGTTGGCTCATCCACAAGTACTTTTTGAAATCTGCGCTCCAAGGCCGCATCTTTTTCGATGTATTTGCGGTATTCATCTAAGGTGGTCGCGCCAACGCAATGCAGCTCACCACGCGCCAAGGCTGGTTTGAGCATATTGCCCGCATCCATTGCGCCCTCGGCTTTACCCGCGCCAACCATGGTGTGAATCTCATCGATAAAGACAATGTTTTGCCCCTCATCCTGCGCCAGCTCTTTTAACACCGCTTTTAAACGCTCTTCAAAATCACCGCGGTATTTTGCCCCCGCTAACAAGGCAGCCATGTCTAGTGACAAGACTTTTTTGCCTTTTAACGAATCAGGAATCTCGCCATTCACAATACGCTGCGCCAAGCCTTCTACCAGCGCAGTTTTACCCACACCCGGCTCACCGATCAACACAGGGTTATTCTTACTACGGCGCATCAACACCTGAATCACACGACGAATCTCATCATCACGCCCAATCACAGGGTCAAGTTTGCCCAGCTGCGCACGTTCGGTCACATCAATCGTGTATTTCTTTAAGGCCTCGCGGTTTGTCTCGGCATCCGCACCGGTCACCGTGTCACCACCACGCACCGAATCAATCGCCGCTTTTAAGGCTTTTTTATTCAAGCCATGCTTTTTCAGCAATTTTGCGGCCGCACCTTT
>SPJO01000190.1 GCA_006844635.1 Methylophilaceae bacterium
CCTAGACCGCTCCAAGATTGCAGCACTTCTTCTTGCGTGGCATTGGCGAGGTCAGCAATGCTTGGGAAGCGCGCCATAAAGTTGGCATAGTAGCCGATGACGGCGGCCACTTGGGTTTGCTGCAACATGATTTCTGACACCCAAATGGCATAGGGGTCAGTGGTGTTTTGCCAAGGCAGGTCATGGCGACCATATTGTTTTTGCCAAGTAATAATGGCATCTGCTAGCGACGCCATTAGCTTAGAACTTAAGAAGGTCTTTGAGTCCTTCTTTGGCTTGATCTTCTATAGAGGCTGGCTCTTCTTTAGGTGCTACATCAGTTTTTGCGGCATCAGTTGCTTCTGCTGAGTCTTTAGGCTTTTTCTTTTTATTGAGTAAGTTGCCGATTGCTTCGAGCTTGTTGTCGCCGCTAATGAGCTCTTGTACGGCAGCGCCTTTTTCACCACCGACTTTTTCCAGCACTTTGGCTTTGGCGATACCTGTAGCTAGGGCTTTGGTATCAAGCCCGAACTTTGGGTTAGTAAAGCTCCCGCTAATTTTTAGCGGTACAGACACACCTGCTAGTTCATTTAGGTCTTCACCGCCTTGGCCTTTGATTGATTTCACAATAGTCGGTACAGCAGTATAGTTAATTGACTCGCTGCCAATATCTACTGTGCCGCTACTGTCGCCTTTTGCTAAACGTAAGATAGGCGCTTTCATGGCTAAGTCATTATTGGATGCGACACCATCTTTAATCGCAAAGCTTGCGGTCAGCTCACTAAAGTCAGTCTTTTTTGTATCGTCTGACTCTGTTTCTGAAGCATTACCTTTGAATGAGTTGATTTTACTTTTGATGCCGCGAATTTGACCAGCAACATCAACGCCTTTAATCGCACCATCAGCGAGTGCTAGGGATGAAGAGCCGTTTAAACTTTTCTTAAAAGCATTCACGGTGTTGCCTGTTGTGCTGATATCTACATTGACCGTGCCTGTGCCAGATAACATGTCGTTATTGATGGTGTCTTGTAGTAATGGGCCGACCGAAACGCTAGACATCTTTTGCTTAAAAGCAATGTTAGGTGTTGCACGTGCATCGAGCTTAACAGAGCCATTCATTTTGCCGCCGTATAAGCTGGCAGAAAAAGGTGATAAGGTGGCGACACCTTCATCAGCCTTTAAATCAATCCGCACATTAGAAACTTTAGTTTTACCGTAGTTGAGCTTGCCAATGTGTAATGTGCCGTTGGCATTGAGCGCTTTCAATGCACTTAAATCGATGGGCTCATCACCTGTTGTTTGGCTTTCTTCAGTACTTTCCGTGATGTAATCATTGAGGTTTAGTTGATCAATATCTAAGTTAAACGCATATAAAGGTTTTTTAAATTGGCTAACACTCAGAGCGCCTTTGATTTTGCTATCGTTTACTTTAAGATTCAGGCCGCTGACAGCAACTTTTTTACCATCGGCCTTTAAGCCTAAGTTAACACCAGAAACAACAT
>SPJO01000189.1 GCA_006844635.1 Methylophilaceae bacterium
CATACCCTGATCAGCAAGCTGGGTTAAATGCTTTAATCATTGCGCCACAGTCAGGTAGCGCAAAGTGGAAGGGTCCATATTTAAAGAAAACAATTCCGAATGACCCATGGGATAACCCCTATATTTATCGTGCGCCGGGTGCAAATACAGAGTTTGACATAATCTCGTATGGTGCTGATGGCAGAGCAGGCGGCAAAGGTGATAACGCCGATATTATTGAGAATCCTTAATAAGGGCGTTAGCAATGTTATTCTCAATGCGAGTCTTACGTGATGGACACTCACCTCAGCAATTAAAGCTAGAGGCGGCAAACCCTTTAGATGCGCGGCTACAAGCTGAGCAGCAAGGGTTTAAAGTACTTCAAGTTAAATCCAGCGCAACGTCTTTAAGAAAACAAAAGACGCCTTTCCCGTTAACTTTGTTCTGCCAAGAGTTTCGTGTATTACTTGAGGCGGGCCTATCCATGACGGAAGCGCTAGATACTTTAGCGCAAAAAGAAACCAACGCCATTAACCAATCACATTTGCAACAATTATTAAGTAGTATTGAAGAAGGTCAAACTTTATCGCAAGCCATGGCCTTACATACCAATATTTTCCCAAGCTTGTTAATTGCTTCCGTAAAAACGGCTGAAACAACAGGCAACCTACCTGAAGCGCTACTCCGCTATAACCAATATAGCGAAAACGTGGATCTGTTGAAAAAACGAATCGTTAGTGCCTCAATTTACCCAGCAATTGTTGTGAGTTTCGGTGTGTTGGTATTTCTTTTCTTAATGATTTTTGTTATCCCAAAATTTAGTAATATTTACGAGTCTCAACTTAGCCATGCAGCAGGGAGTGCTAGCTTTATTCTAGCGCTGGGTAGTTTTTCTGAGCGGTATGCACTGCATGCTGTCGTTGGCTTGGTGGGCATTGCCTTGCTAGCCATATGGGCTATTTCACAACCTAATATTCGCGCTAAACTGAATAGCTTGCTTTGGCGATTGCCTTATTTGGGAGACAAGTTGAGAATTTATCACCTCTCAAGGTTTTACCGCACCTTTGCTATGTTGCTTAAAAGTGGTATGACAGTCAGTGCTGGTTTGACGATGGTTAGTGGAATGTTAGGGGCAGGCTTGGAGAATAGCTTACTTAAAGCAAAGCAGTTGATTGGTGAAGGTAAAACATTTACGGAAGCATTAGAAAAAAGTGATTTAACGACGCCAGTCGCTATGCGTTTGTTTCGCGTAGGTGAGAAAACGGGAACACTGGAGAATATGATGGAACACGCGGCCAGTTTTCATGAAGAGCAGATGATTCGTTGGGTAGATAAGGTGACGAAGGTCTTTGAGCCTGCTTTAATGGCGGCTATTGGTATTTTAATTGGTGGCTTAGTGCTGATGATGTACTTACCTATTTTCGATTTAGCTAGCGGCATACAATAAACTAAAAAACATAACTGATGACAACAAACTTAATCAATAGTGAATTAATACAGC
>SPJO01000158.1 GCA_006844635.1 Methylophilaceae bacterium
ATTATGCTTTTATTTTGACCACATGTCAAACAAATAAAAGA
Organism: Methylophilaceae bacterium; assembly: GCA_006844635.1. Taxonomy (GTDB): domain Bacteria; phylum Pseudomonadota; class Gammaproteobacteria; order Burkholderiales; family Methylophilaceae. Next base: position 42 of record SPJO01000158.1, read on the forward strand.
TAAAAAAGCCACATTAAGTGGCATATTTTTCACAGCTACAACACTGATTCTATTAAGAATGTTTGGTGCCGGATATCGGAATCGAACTGATGACCTTCGCATTACAAGTGCGCTGCTCTACCATCTGAGCTAATCCGGCGTTTTTATTTGAGGCGTGACTATAGCATTTTTTATAAAAAATGCGCTAGTATTTTTTGAAAAAAATTTATACTTTTTAAAGCAAGTTATTTAACGATGGTTAAATTCGGACGTTTTTTATCCGATTTACCCTTTTTAGGCTTATCTTCAACCACGGTTGCATCATCAGTTTCTTCAACTGGCGTTTCTTTTGAAAACATCTCATCTTGCGCGCCAAGTTCAAAAAACATGCCTTGCCCATTTTCACGGGCATAAATACCGCGTATCGCATTCATTGGGACATACATATTATGCGAAACACCACTAAACCTTGCCGAAAACACAACCGCATCATTATCCATGTGCAAATCTTTGGTCGCACTATCGTTCACATTCAAGACAATCTCACCATCCTTAACAAAGGCAGTTGGCACCCTTGTTTGTTCATTCACCACCACCAACAAGTGCGGTGTTAATCCATTATCAACACACCATTCATGAATGGCACGAATCATATAAGGTTTGGTTGAGATCAGCTCGTCCGCCATGGCTATCGACGCATCACTTTCTCTGACGGTGTCATTGCTTCAGCATAGAGTGGGCGTGCAAAGAGACGCTCAGCATACTTCAATAGTGGTGCTGCTTGATTTGGCATCTCAATACCGTAATGTTGCAAACGCCATAACAATGGCGTCACAGCCACATCAAGCATAGAGTATTCATCACCCAACAAGTAACTTTGGTGGCTAAAGATAGGCACCATTTGCGTCAGATTGTCACGTACTGTTTTACGCGCTTTATCAACTGTCTCTTCATCCGTCGATTCTAAATCTGGGATATGACTAAACAAATCTTTTTCAAAGTTATACAAAAAGAGACGTGCGCGTGCGCGCATCACTGGATCTGCTGGCATCAACTGCGGGTGCGGGAAACGCTCATCAATATACTCATTAATAATATTCGCTTCCGATAACACCAAATCGCGCTCTACCAAGACTGGGACACTGCCATATGGATTTAATACTGCTAAATCCTCTGTCTTATTAGCAAGATCAACATCAATTACCTCAAAGTCCATGCCTTTTTCAAACAGCACAATGCGACAGCGGTGACTAAACGGATCAACCGATCCGGAGTACAATTTCATCATAATTCCCTACCCTCTAATGACTTACCTCGAATAGTAAGCTTGTTTTCGTATTTTATTTAATATCTTTCCAATAGGCTGCTTTGAGCTTTTTCATCAGCACGAGCAACACCCCTAAAAACAGCAGCACCCATAAACCAATACGCTGACGTTGCGCTTTAGCTGGCTCTGCCATGTACGCCATATAGTTGACCAAGTCACCAACATAGGCGTTATATTCTGATGGACTTAACTTACCCGGTTTCGCCAACTCGAGCGCATGCGTCTCATGGTTCAGCACCTGCTCACCCTGCAGCTCATATAAAACATGCGGCATCGCAACTTTATCAAACACCACATTATTCCAACCACTTGGTGTTGTGTCATCTTTATAAAAACCACGCATATAAGCGTAAATCCAATCAGCACCCTTTGCCCTAACAGCCAGCGTTAAATCAGGTGGTGCAACACCAAACCACTTTTTAGCATCTGCTGGGTCCATTGCCACTTGCATGGTGTCACCAATTTTATCCGCCGCGAACAGTAAGTTCTCTTCAATTTCTTGCTTGCTTAAACCAATGTCTAGCAAGCGGTTATAACGCATATAGTTTGCACTATGACAGTTCAAGCAGTTATTAATAAAGGTCCTTGCACCACGCTGCAATGATGCATGGTCATTCACATTAATCGGCGCCTGCACTTTAATATCTACGCCACCTGCTGCCAATGCAAACATCGGCAACCACAGTGTTATGATCAATAGCTTTTTCATTTATACGTCACCCTTTCTGGCACGGGTTTCGTTTTATCGCGTGCGGTATACCAAGGCATTAATATGAAGAATAAGAAATAGACTGCAGTAAAGACTCGGGCAACCACAGTCGCCACATCAGCCCCACCTGCCCAATCTCCAAACTGACCCCAAACATTTGACGGCACTGTACCCAAATAACCCAGCACGAAGAAGCTCACCACAAAGGCGGCTAACCAGCGCTTATATAGTGTGCCGCGATAACGAATCGATTTCACCGGGCTTCTGTCCAGCCATGGCAATAGCGCAAACACCATCACAGACAAACCCATTGCCGCCACCCCTGGAAACTGCGAATTCATGATTGGCGGTATCGCACGCAAAATAGAGTAATAAGGTGTGAAGTACCATACTGGCGCAATATGTTCAGGCGTCTTCAACGAATCAGCAGGAATAAAGTTATTATGCTCAAGGAAATAGCCACCCATCTCCGGCGCAAAGAACACGATCGCAGCAAACACCATCAAGAACACCACCACACCCAACAAGTCTTTAACCGTGTAGTAAGGATGGAATGGAATGCCGTCTAGCGGGATACCAGTTTTTTTATCTTTTTTCTCTTTAATCTCAACACCATCTGGATTATTGGAGCCCACTTCGTGCAACGCAACCAGATGCACCATCACCAAGCCTAGCAATACTAAGGGCAACGCAATCACATGAAAAGCAAAGAAGCGGTTTAACGTTGCGTCTGATGTCAGGTAATCACCTCGAATCCATTCAGCAATATCAGGCCCAATAAACGGAACCGTCCCGAATAAGCTGGTAATCACCTGCGCACCCCAGTAAGACATTTGTCCCCATGGCAATAAGTAGCCAAAGAAAGCCTCGCCCATGAGCACTAGGAAGATACCAACACCGAACAACCAAATAAGCTCACGCGGCGCTCTGTATGAACCATAGATAATGCCACGGAACATATGTAGGTAAACGACCAAGAAAAACATGGAGGCGCCTGTCGAGTGCATATAGCGGATAATATTGCCACCGAACACGTCACGCATAATATATTCAACTGAAGCAAAGGCCTCAGTCGCTGATGGCTTATAGTGCATGGTCAAAAAGATGCCTGTTAAAATCTGCATCACCAAAACCAACATGGCTAGCGAGCCGAAGAAATACCAGAAATTGAAGTTCTTCGGCGCATAGTATTCTGTTAAATGCGCTTTAATTGTACTGGTTAACGGGAAACGGCGGTCTATCCAGCCAACAGTTGCAGTTAACATATCTGTTTCTTGTTTTTTCTCTGCCACCCTATGCCTCCACCTTTGTCTCGACACCAATCACCAACGTATCGTCATCAGAATAAGAATGAGGGGGCACGACTAAATTTGTCGGCGCTGGCGATCCTTTAAATACACGACCAGCCAAATCGAACTTGGAACCATGACAAGGGCAGAAAAAACCACCTGACCAGTTCTCACCCATATCACCACCCTCTTCTATTTTAGGGGTAGGCGAACAACCAAGGTGCGTGCACAAACCAACCACCACGCCGATGTTCGGCTTAATCGCACGGTTTGCATTTTTGCAATAAACAGGTTGTTGCGACTCCACGTCGCACATCGGATCGGACAGCTGGTCATTATGCTTTGCCAAATCTGCTGTCATTTCATCTGTTCGGTTAATAATCCATACAGGCTGACCACGCCATTCAACCGTTTTAATTGTGCCTGGCGCAATATTACTAATATCTTCTTCGACTGGCGCACCTGCGGCTTTCGCACGCTCACTCGGTCGCATACTTCCAACAAACGGAATAGACCCGACCAGAGCGCCCATTGCACCAACCGCTGCTGTTGCAAAGGTCAGAAATTTTCTTTTCCCAACATCTTCTGGTGAGGGCTGTTGAAATGAAAGCGTACTATCTTGCTCCTGCTTTCCTTTGACCGGCTTTCTTTTACTTGCTTTCTGATCTGCCATGGATAACCACCTAAACTGAATGCTTTAATACACACCTAACGAAGCGGATATTATACATTTTTAGGGTTATTTAGCCAAATTTTATCACCCAAGCTATTGAATAATAAGGCTAAACTGGATTATCCACATCAATAAATTCATGCGCCAAATCAAACTTACTGGCCAAATGCTCCCCTAGCGCCTGAATACCATAACGCTCGGTCGCATGATGCCCAGCTGCAATATAAGCCGTTCCAGATTCTCTAGACAGATGCACGGTTGGTTCTGATATCTCCCCACTAATAAAAACATCAACCTCATGGGCAATCGCTTGCTCAATATAGCCTTGTGCTGCACCTGTGCACCAAGCAACTGTTTCTACTGCTTGTTCAGCATCTCCAATCACTTGCGCTTCTCGGTTGAGTTTATTATTGACAATATCAGCCACCGCTTGCAGCGTTTTTGGCTTTTGGAGCCGACTTAAGGCAATCATATGCTTATCATCCAGCCAGTCATCGATGTTTAACCCCAACACGTTACCTAGCATCACATTATTCCCCAGTTCAGGGTGGGCATCTAAGGGTAGGTGGTAAGCAAACAGATTAATCTGATGATCCAATAAGAATTTTAAGCGTCGCATTTTAATACCGGTCACAACTTGCGCTTCTCCTCGCCAGAAATAACCATGATGGACCAACACAGCATCAGCATTAGCAGCTTGCGCTTGTTCTAGCAGCGCCATACTTGCCGTCACCCCGGTCACAATCTTATTAACGTCCGCCTTACCTTCAACTTGCAAACCGTTTGGGCAGTAATCACTAAAACCCTCCGGCTGCAACAACGCAGACAAATAGTGATTTAATGCTTTCAACTCCATGGACACACTCCAAATCTATTAGCAATTCATTCGTTTTCACCTATACTAAACAATTATTATCAAAAAAACGAAATCTATGAAAAAAATCTGGCTAATCTTTGCACAAGCCGTCACCATCTGCATGGCCACCCTATTCGTTTTACAAACATTTAGGCCAGACCTGCTTAATGATGAGCAAGCACCAATTGTCATTAAGGAGGCTGCGCCCCATTCTAGCCCAGACCTTGCTGACACGTACCGTGGTGCTGCAAAAAAAGCCATGCCAGCTGTAGTCAACATTTTCACATCCAGCAAAACAGCGACAAACTCGCAGCAGCAGTTTATGGACGACCCTTTATTTCGACATTTCTTTGGCGAGCAAGAAGAAGGTGAAAACGATGATGGCAATAGCTTAGGCAGCGGCGTCATTGTCAGTGAGCAAGGGCTCATTCTCACCAACCACCATGTTATTGCCAGTGCTGAGGCCATTGAAATCGCGATTGCTGACGGTAGAAAATTACCAGCTAAGATTGTTGGCACTGACCCAGAGTCCGATTTGGCTTTACTCAAGGTTGAAGCAAAGCAACTCCCTTCGATTACTTTTGCCAGTGCAGACAACTTAGATGTCGGGGATGTTGTGCTTGCCATTGGCAACCCTTTTGGCGTGGGGCAAACCATCACGCAAGGTATTGTGAGTGCGCTTGGCAGAAATCACTTAGGCATCAACACCTACGAAAATTTTATTCAAACAGATGCCTCCATTAACCCAGGCAACTCTGGCGGGGCACTCATTAACACCGCTGGCGACCTTGTCGGTATTAACAGTGCCATCTACTCACGCAATGGCGGCAGCATGGGCATTGGTTTTGCGATTCCTGCCAACATTGCGAGGCAGGTAATGGAGCAAATCGCCAAGGAAGGCTCTGTAACACGTGGCTGGGTGGGTGTAGAAGCGCAGAACTTAACGCCAGAATTGGCTGAGTCATTTGCATTGCCTAACGCATCTGGCGCATTAATTGCAGGCGTATTACCTAACAGCCCAGCAGACCATGCAGGTTTAAAGGCAGGCGATATTTTACTGGGGATTAACGACAAACCCGTCGTCAACAGTGCTGCGATGCTGAACTTAATTGCGGTACTCGAACCAAGTAAAAATGCAACATTATCTATTGTCCGTGCGGGCAAAGAAATGGATGTCATCATTTTAATTGGTAGACGCCCAGCACCTGAGGTAGCCAATTAAACTAAGCTTTAGGTTGAATGCTATTTTCTTTTGGCTGTGTGAATTGCACGAACAAGATGCCCGCTTCATACAATAGCCAGAGCGGCACCGCCAGCATAAACTGAGAAATAATGTCTGGCGGTGTAAAAATAGCAGCAATCACAAATGCGCCAACGATGACATAGCCGCGCGACTCCCTTAACTGGTCAATATTCACCCAGCCAAACCTTGCGGCAAGCACAACAGCGATTGGCACTTCAAACGCAAAACCAAATGCCAAAAACAAGGTGATCACAAAATCTAGATACTCAGCGATGTCCGTCATCACGGCCACACCTTCTGGCGACGCGGCCAAGATAAAGGCAAACACCACAGGAAATACTAAGAAGTATGCAAAAGCCATCCCGCAGAAGAACAATAGCGTACTCACCGCAATAGCAGGTAACATCATTTTCTTTTCATGCGGGTACAAGCCTGGCGCAACAAACATCCACAGCTGATACAAGGTATGCGGCAACGCAATCACAAAAGCTGCCATCATCGCCACCTTCATTGGCACAAAAAACGGTGTCACAACAGCTGTTGCAATCATTTGCGTTCCTTCGGGCAGCTTATCAATCATCGGCGCCGCCAATAAGGCATAGACTTTATTGGCAAATGGGAATAAACCAGCAAAAACAAGCAGCATCCCAATGACGATTTTTAATAATCGGTTTCTTAACTCGATGAGATGGGATACAAAAGATTCAGTCGGCGTCATTGTTACTTGCTTTCAGCACGCTTAGCTCGCGGCTTACGAGTCGACGTTTTTTTCGCTGTAGCTTTCTGGGCAGCGGCCTTTTTCACCGTCGCCTTTTTAGCTGTTGTTTTTTTAGCTGTTGTTTTTTTGGCGGGTGTTTTACGCACTGTAGCACTTGCCTTTCTAGGCCGCTTTTTTTTGGCTGCGGGCTTTTGCTCTGCTTCAGCATCTTCTGACAGCGACTTGAGCGTCTCCTCAGCATCATGCTTAGCACCTAGAATACTAGACTTAACTTGATTGGCGCCCTCTTTAATTTCTTCCTGTAGCGACTGCAGCTCTTCAAAGCGCACCTCACGGTTTACCTCTTCCTTGACTTGAGAGACGTAACGCTGCAAACGACCCGTATAAGCCCCAAGCGTTCTGGCTACTTTAGGTAATTTTTCAGGACCAATGACCAGCAAGCCAACGATGGCAATCATCATTAGCTCTGCAAAAGAAATATCAAACACGTGCGTGACTTAACTTAATGTTTGGTTTTCTCTGTTACTTCACCTTCAACGGTGGTACCAGCTTCTTCTGTCTTATCTTCAACTGAAGTATCTTTCACCGCTTTTTTGAACTCTTTGACGGCTCCGCCAACATCACCGCCCATATTACGTAGTTTTTTCGTACCAAAAACCAGCACAACAATTAACAATACAATCAACCAATGCCATAAACTAAATGCGCCCATTACAATCTCCTAATTTTTTTAACTATTCGGCTCTCCGCCACCAAACACATGCACATGTATATGGAAGACTTCCTGCCCTCCTTCACGTCCCGTATTAATTAGAGTTTTAAACCCTTTTAACCCTTGTTCGGCAGCTAGCTTTGGGGCTAATAACAACATTTTGCCTAACAATGCCTGATGTGCATCTTCACAGCTTTTCAAACTTTCAATATGTTCTTTCGGTACAATCAGAAAGTGTGTTTTCGCCATTGGCTTAATATCATTAAATACGATGACATCGTTATCTTCGTATATCTTTGTTGCAGGAATATCTCCTGCAATGATTTTGCAAAAAATACATGCATCTGTCATTTTGATCGACTTTCCTTTTCTGCAATCCCTGACAAACCTTCTCTTCTTGCTAGCTCATCTAAAACATCTTGTGGTGTCAAACCCGCTTTAGCCAACATCACCATCGTATGAAACCACAAATCTGCTGTTTCATAAATCAACTCTTTTTGATCGCCGCCTTTCGCCGCAATGACTGTTTCTGTCGCCTCTTCGCCAACTTTCTTCAGAATACTGTCCATGCCTTTATCGTACAGCTTTGCGACATAGGAGGTCGCCGGATCAGCACTTTTGCGCTGCTCCATCAGATCTGCTAATCGATTTAAAATGTCTTCACTCATGCGACAGGCTTATAAATATCTTCTGGGTTTTTAATTAGCGGCTGGTCAATTTTCCATGCATCGCCCTCAAGCTTCTTGAAGAAACAATTATGACGACCAGTATGACAAGCAATACCACCCGCTTGCTCTACATCAATCAGCACAACATCCTCATCACAATCCAAGCGAATTTCATGCACGGTTTGTGTATGGCCAGACTCTTCACCCTTCCGCCAAAGCTTCTTGCGTGAACGAGACCAGTAGACCGCTTGCTTAGTTTCCTGCGTCAAAGACAAAGCTTCACGATTCATCCACGCAAACATCAGCACTTTGCCACTTTTGTGCTCTTGCGCAATGACAGGGACCAATCCGTCTTTGTCCCAATTAATTTCATCTAACCAATTCATGTTTGCTTTTATAGCCTTACTTCAATTTGATGTTGTTGCATATATTCTTTTGCTTGTTTCACAGTGTACTCCCCATAATGGAAAATACTAGCCGCCAAAACAGCATCAGCGCCACCGTCTTTAATCCCGTCGACCAAATGCTGCAAGTTACCTACGCCACCTGAAGCGATGAGCGGCACTTCGACCGCATCAGAGATTGCACGGTTCAATGGGTTGTTAAAGCCAATTTTTGTACCGTCTCTATCCATACTCGTGACCAACAACTCACCTGCACCTAAGCCCACCATCTTTTTTGCCCACTCAACAGCATCTAAACCTGTTGGCTTACGGCCACCATGGGTGAACACTTCCCACTTGTATGGCTTATCATCCACTTTCTTCGCATCAATAGCAACGACAATACATTGCGAGCCAAAACGCGCCGTGGCATCAGCCACCATTTGTGGGTTAAAAACTGCCGTCGTGTTAATGCTGACTTTATCAGCGCCCGCATTGAGCAAACGCCGCACATCTTCCACTTCACGCACACCACCGCCAACCGTTAAGGGAATAAATACCTGACTCGCCACATCTTCAATAATATGCAAGATTAAATCTCGCTCATCTGAAGTCGCCGTGATATCTAAAAAAGTGAGTTCATCAGCACCTTGATCATCATAACGTTTAGCAATCTCGACTGGATCACCAGCATCACGCAATTCGACAAAGTTAACACCTTTGACGACACGCCCGCCTGTGACGTCTAAGCAAGGAATAATACGCTTAGCGAGCATAAGGAGACAGTTCGTCTGCTAAAGCTTGGGCTTTGGCAAAATCTAACGTACCTTCATAAATAGCACGGCCTGTAATCGTACCCATAATGCCTGACTCTTGTACATCACAAAGCGCACGCACACCGTCTAAATTGGTCAATCCGCCTGAAGCAATCACTGGAATTGTCAGTGCTTCAGCCAAAGCAACGGTTGCTTCAATATTTACACCTGTCATCATGCCATCACGACCAATATCCGTATAGACAATCGATTCAACCCCATAGTCTTCATATTTCTTACCGATATCAATCACATCATGGCCTGTCATCTTAGACCAGCCATCAACAGCCACCTTGCCATCTTTTGCATCCAGACCAACAATCACTTGCCCCGGGAATGCATAACAGGCCTCATGTAAAAAGCCAGGGTTTTTGACGGCTGCCGTACCCAAAATCACATAATCAATGCCATCATCTACATAACGCTCAACCGTATCCAAATCACGAATGCCGCCGCCTAATTGGACAGGCACTTCTCCAGCCACTTCGCTCAGTATTGATTTAACCGCACCTTCATTAACCGGCTTACCGGCAAATGCGCCATTCAAATCCACGAGGTGCAAACGCTTACAACCCTGATCTAACCAATGGCGCGCCATCGCTGCCGGGTCGTCTGAGAATACAGTAGATTCTTCCATGTCTCCTTGTTTTAGGCGGACACAGTGGCCATCTTTCAAATCAATTGCTGGGATAATTAACATAATATTATTAATAGCTTATTCAATAAAAAATAAATCTTAAGGCTTCCAGTTTACAAAATTACGCAGTAATTGCAATCCTGCATGCGCACTTTTTTCTGGGTGAAACTGCACAGCAAAAATGTTATCTTGCGTCACAGCACAGGTAAACTGATCTGGGTATTGTCCATAACCAACGGCACACCCCGCATCATCTGGTTGTACATAGTAGCTATGTACAAAATAAAAGCGTGTTCCATCTGGAATATCTTGCCACATCGCATGGCCCGCTTTTGGTTGGTACACCTCATTCCAACCCATATGTGGGACTTTGAGCTTTTCGCCAAGTTCATCGCGTGCACCATCTAGGTTAAATTTCTTGACGCCACCTTGAAACAAACCCAACCCATTAACATGCCCTTCTTCAGAGCGCTCAAACAACATCTGTAAGCCAATACAAATACCTAGAAATGGTTTTGTTTTAGCCGCATCAATCACTGCATCACGCAAACCGCGCGCATCCAACTCCTGCATACACTCTGGCATCGCACCTTGCCCCGGGAAAACAACACGCTCCGCCTGTTGGATAACCTCGGGGTTACTGGTGACAACAACCGTTTTATTAGGTGCAACGTGTTCAATTGCTTTTGACACGGACCTTAAATTGCCCATGCCATAGTCAACCACGGCAATATCTACTTTTGTCATTTAATTTGCTACAGAAAGGTTGGTTTTATAACACGCCTTTGGTAGAAGGCATGATGCCTGCCATGCGTTCATCCACAGTGACAGCCATACGTAATGCTCGCCCAAAGGCTTTAAAAATTGTTTCAGCCTGATGATGCGAGTTATGGCCTCTTAAGTTATCAACATGCAAGGTTACGAGTGCATGGTTAATAAACCCTTGGAAGAACTCGTGAAACAAATCCACATCGAACTCCCCAATTGCTGCCCGCGTAAACTCACAGTGAAACTCTAAACCAGGACGACCAGATAAGTCTAGCACGACCCGTGACAACGCTTCATCCAGCGGCACATAGGCATGTCCATAACGATTAATGCCTTTTTTATCGCCAACAGCCTTCAGAAACGCTTGACCAAGTGTAATGCCGATATCTTCTACCGTATGGTGTGCATCGATATGCAAATCACCTTTTGCTTTGACCGTGATATCCATCATGCCATGACGCGCAATTTGATCCATCATATGATCAAGGAAACCAAGACCAGTTTCAAATGATGACTGTCCAGTCCCATCCAAGTTAATTGAAACGGTAATTTGAGTTTCTAGGGTATCGCGAGTAACTTCAGCTTGACGCATATGAACAATCTAGTAATGAATTGAATATAAATGATTTATGCGCATTTTAACCTAATCTCGCGTTGAAGCGCAAAAATCCCATAAAAAAAGCCGACACAAGGTCGGCTTTATCGTTAGTGCTTAACTCACTAAAAGTGCAGTGAATTACTCAGCGCTAGCAGCTTCTTTAGCAGCGTCAACTAAGTCAGCAGCTTCTTCCATTGTTGCATCAGCCGCATCATCCATCGCTTCGCCTGTTGCTTCCATAGCATCATCCATGGCTTCACCAGTAGACTCCATCGCGTCGCCCATGGCTTCGCCTGTAGATTCCATTGCATCGCCAGTTGCTTCAACAGCTTCTTCCATTGTTGCTGCTGCATCAGATGCAGCTTCATCAGTAGAACCACCGTTTAACAAGAATAAACCTAGCAATACTGCGCCAGCAATAATTGCCCATGGCAACCATTTCATACCGCCTGCATTTGCGTTACCAGCATGTACGATACCTGTGATTTCTGCAGCAGAAGCAGCAGGATCAGCAGCACCGTAAATAGCAGCACCAGCCACAACGATATCAGCACCAGCATCAACCACTTGTGCAGCTGTGTTAGCTTTAACACCACCAGCAACAGATACTTTAGCACCAGTATTTAAACCAGTTACCATTGCCAAATCTGTGAAAGGTGTTTGACCAGCAGCTTGTTGGTCTAAACCTGTGTGAACGCCGATTACGTGCGCACCTAATTTAGCCACTTCTAATGTACGTGCTTTTTTGTCACCTACGTTAATTAAGTCAACTTGCGCCATTTTGTTGTACTTGTTAGCAACATCAATCACGCCTTTAATCGTACCGATGTCAGCAGTACCAAGTACTGTACAAATATCTGCACCTGCTTTATAGAATGGCTCAGCTTCGTAGAAACCAGCATCCATTGTTTTCAAATCAACTAAGATCTTGTTGTTTGGGAACTTAGCGCGTAGTGTTTTTAAAAGCTCAATACCGTTATGCTTAATGCAAGGTGTACCGATTTCTAAAATATCCACATGTGGCGCAACTTTAGCAGCCAATGCGACTGTTGCGTCAAAATCTAGTGAATCTAATGCCATTTGGGTTTGTGCCATGATATTACTTCCTCCGAATTTGCTCTATATTCGATTAAAAATTTGATTTTCTTGTAATCAACTAACCTTACATCTAAACCAATATTAAATGCAACTTTAGCTACATTGCGACATCATAACCGCAATTAACGTAAGATTTCAAGAAATTAGTGTCATTTTCACTGCAATTCATCACTATTTTTCAGCCAGGTTAGCGCAGTTAATGCTATAAAATCGACTTAATAGCAGTTAACAACTGCTCTGTCTCCCGCTCTGTGCCTACGGTTATGCGCAAATACGGTGAAATGCGTGCCGGCTGATTAAAATGCCGGACAATTATTTTCTGTTCACGTAATTTTTGCGCCAATTCCGCACCAGCTATGGTGGCATGCTTAGTAAAAATAAAATTACCACCAGAAGGCAGCACGGTAAAAGCCATGGCTTCTAGGCGCTTCACCAGCGCATCGCGTGTTTGCATCACTCGTTGACGCGTTGCTTCAAAATAATCAACATCCTCAATCGCTGCAATCGCGCCAGCTTCTGCTAAACGGTCAATCGGATAAGAATTAAAGCTATCTTTCACCCGCGTTAATGCTGCAATCAACTCTGCGTTCCCCAATGCATAGCCGAGGCGCAAACCCGCTAATGAACGAGACTTAGACAATGTCTGTGTCACTAACAAGTTAGGGTAATCTTTAATTAAGCGAACGGCTGACTCTGTACCAAAATCCACATAGGCTTCATCAACCACAACCACAGAGTAGCGGTTTTTCTGCAGAATGGCTTCTATTCGCTTCAATTCTAACGGGATACCTGTTGGCGCATTCGGATTAGGGAAAATAATCCCGCCATTCGGCCGATCATAGTCATGAACATTGATTTCAAAGTGCCGGTCTAATGGTATAGCATCGTATTCAATCCCATATAAACCACAATACACAGGGTAAAAGCTATAGGTAATATCAGGAAACAATAATGGGTGGTCATGCTTCAACAGCGCCTGAAAAATATGCGCCAACACCTCATCAGATCCGTTTCCAACAAACACTTGCTCAGCGCTCAACCCATGATAATGCGCAATACTTTGTTTTAAACGGGCAGAGGTGGGATCTGGATAAAGTCTTAATTGGTCCGTAGCAGCCGCTTGAATCGCAGCAATGGCTTTAGGGCTCGGTCCATAAGGGTTCTCATTGGTATTCAGCTTAATGAGATCCAGCACTTTTGGCTGCTCACCGGGCACATAAGGCTTTAATTCATGAACAATATCGCTCCAATATTGGCTCATTTACTTTAGCCTATATTCTGCTGACTTCGCATGTGCAGGCAAACTTTCTCCATGTGCCAATGTAGAAGCAATTTGGCCTAACTTCTGCGCACCATCGCTAGACACCATAATTAAACTTGAGCGTTTCTGGAAGTCATACACCCCCAAAGGTGAACTAAAGCGTGCTGTGCGTGAAGTTGGCAGCACATGATTAGGCCCAGCGCAGTAATCGCCCAAGGCCTCACAAGTATCACGGCCCATAAAGATGGCACCAGCATGTTTAATCTGCTTACTCATTGCTAGTGGATCTTCAACAGATAGCTCTAAATGCTCAGGCGCAATATAGTTACTAATCTCGACCGCCTCTTCTAAGTCTTTCACCTGAATCAACGCACCCCGATCGGTAATCGAGGTGTTGATAATGGCTTTGCGTGGCATGGTTTCCACAAGCTTTTGCATACTTTCAGCCACCTGATCAATAAATGCAGCATCTGGACATAAAAAGATCGCTTGGGCCATTTCATCATGCTCAGCTTGACTGAATAAGTCCATGGCAATCCAGTCAGGATTGGTTTTGCCATCGCAAATCACCAAAATCTCTGATGGGCCAGCCACCATATCAATGCCAACAACACCAAACACACGTCGTTTGGCCGCTGCGACATAAGCATTCCCTGGACCAGTCACTTTATCGACCTGCGGCACTGTTTCTGTACCATAAGCTAAAGCGCCGACTGCTTGCGCACCACCGATACAGAACACACGATCCACACCCGCAATCGCGGCTGCAGCCAGCACTAAATTATTCCGCTCGCCATTCGGTGTCGGCACCACCATAATCAACTCTTCAACACCCGCTACTTTCGCAGGAATTGCATTCATCAACACACTCGATGGGTATGCCGCCTTACCACCGGGCACATAAAGACCGACACGGTCTAACGCGGTCACTTGCTGACCCAGCATGGTGCCGTCTGCTTCTGTGTAATGCCAAGACTGCATCACTTGCTTCTCGTGGTATTGCTTGACACGGTCTGCTGCAGCTTGCAATGCATCGCGTTGTTCCGCAGGCAAGCCGTCTAATGCCGCCTGCAAATCTACTTGGCTAATTTCCAATTCAGCAAGGCTGCTGGCATTTGTCTGATCAAAACGATTGGTGTATTCAAGCACTGCAGCATCACCACGCTTCTTCACATCCTTTAAAATATCTGCCACGACGACATCAATGCGGTCATCCTGCGCCGTTTCAAATGCCAGTAGCGCTTTTAATGCTGCATCAAAATCTGCATCAGTCGTTGATAAACGTCTAATATCCATCTTTATTTCGCCCCTGCCACCGCATCAGAGAACGCACCTAAAATTGGTTGCAATTTTTCTCGGTTTAGCTTCATCGATGCTTGATTGATAATCAACCGTGAACTAATATCACCAATGTGCTCTACAGCCTCTAATTTATTCGCACGTAAAGTGCCGCCAGTACTGACTAAATCAACAATTGCATCAGCCAAGCCCACCAGCGGGCCCAACTCCATCGAGCCATACAATTTAATCAAATCCACATGCATGCCTTTTTGGGCAAAATGTTCACGCGCTGTTTTCACATACTTGGTGACCACCTTTAAGCGCGCACCTTGACTGATACAGGCTTGATAATCAAAGCCCTCTCTAACAGCAACCATCATTTTGCACTTGGCAATCTGCAAATCTAAAGGCTGATACAGGCCAGTCCCACCATGCTCGTCGAGCACATCCTTACCGGCAATCCCTATATCTGCGGCACCATATTGCACATACGTCGGCACATCAGAAGCACGCACAATAATAAGGCGCACATCATCACGATTGGTCTCTAATATTAACTTCCTTGAAGAACCGGGCTCCTCATCAGCATGAATACCCGCAGCCGCTAACAACGGTGCTGTTTCTTCAAATATTCTACCTTTAGATAACGCAATGGTAATCATCTTAGTTTTCTCTTCTAATATTCGCGCCTAACGCGGTAAATTTCTCTTCCAAGTGCTCGTAACCACGGTCAAGGTGATAAATACGCTCAATAACGGTTTCGTCTCTTGCTACCAACCCAGCTAACACAAGGCTTGCTGATGCCCGTAAATCTGTCGCCATCACCGTTGCACCATCCAAGTGAGAAGCACCTTTCACTAGCGCCGTATTGCCATCAATACTAATATCCGCTCCTAAGCGCTGCAGCTCTTGCACATGCATAAAGCGATTTTCAAAAATGGTTTCTGTCACCTTAGCAACGCCATCTGACACTGTATTCAACGCCATAAACTGCGCTTGCATATCCGTTGGGAATGCTGGGTGTGGCGCCGTTCTGATATTCACTGCTTTCAGCTGACCATCACTCTTGACACTGATTGAGTCTCCACTCACAGTCACTTCAGCACCCGCTTCTCTTAACTTATCAATCACTGCATCAAGTAAGTCAGCTCGCGCATTTAACAACGTCACCTCGCCACCGGTCATTGCTACAGCCACCATATAGGTACCCGCCTCAATACGGTCACAAACAATATCGTGGCTCGCACCGTTAAGCTTCTCAACACCTTCGATGGTAATAACATCCGTGCCAGCACCCTCGATTTTCGCGCCCATCTTATTTAAGCACTCAGCTAGGTCGACTACTTCTGGCTCTTTTGCTGCGTTCTCTAATACAGTAGTGCCATCTGCTAGTGCAGCCGCCATCATCAAATTCTCTGTGCCGGTCACGGTCACTAAATCCATATAATAGCGCGCACCTTGCAAACGGCGGTTAGGCAAATGTAACGTACTTGCCTGAATATAACCGTGCGTGATGTGGATTGCCGCCCCCATCGCTTGCAGACCTTTAATGTGCAAATCCACTGGTCTCGAACCAATAGCACAACCGCCTGGCAATGAAACACGCGCACTACCGAAGCGTGCTAATAGAGGACCCAAGACTAAGATAGAAGCACGCATGGTTTTCACCATTTCATAAGTCGCCTCAAATGAAGCGACTTCACTCGCATCTAAAGTGACCTCATCTGCCTGTCGCGTCACCTTCACACCCATGGTGTCTAGCAACTTCAGCGTGGTATCAATATCTTTTAGCGCAGCCACACTACTGAGTTTTAATGGTGTTTCTGCCAACAATGATGCACATAAAATAGGCAATGCGGCATTCTTAGCACCCGAAATGATGACGTCGCCATTGAGCTGCGCGCCGCCTTTTATAATTAGCTTATCCAATTACTTAGTACCAGCTAATAAAGTCTGTAATTCACCGTTCTCGTACATCGCTTTCATGATGTCTGAACCGCCAACAAACTCACCCTGCACATAAAGCTGTGGAATGGTTGGCCAATTAGCATATTCCTTAATACCTTCGCGCACATCCTGATCTTGCAGGACATCAACTGCTACATAAGCAGCTTCACATGCATCTAATATTTGGGTCGCCAAATTTGAAAAACCACATTGTGGGAATTTTGGGCTACCTTTCATAAACAACACCACAGGGTTTGCAGTAACGGTTTCTTTAATTTTCGCTTGTGTATCCATATTACTTCCTAATTAATAATCCATATTTTTAAGTTATGACTGATTCACTTCAGCCCATTGTGCCGGCGTCAATGTTCGCATGGACAAGGCATGTATTTCAGCCCGCATCCGATCGCCAAGCGCGGCATACACCAATTGATGCTGTTGTATCATGTTCTTGCCTTCAAACGCTGCGCTCACGATTACCGCTTCAAAATGGGTGCCATCATCACCTAACACCTTAATATGGTCACATGCCAGATTATCTGTAATGTAACCTTCTAGTTGCGTTGCACTTAACACATAAACTTTCCTACCAAATCATTTGGTACTGTTAATTTAAAGACAGACAGTTCAATACTGCTTAAAGGCGGTCATCTAACCGCGTATTTTATAACCTGATTTTAACATTTTTAGACTTAGCAAAACTAATATGACCAAAAATGACGTTACAACACCTAAGCTTATCCAAGGCGATATATCACCTTTACCGAAGAAGCCGTATCTAAACCCATCAATCATATAAAAGAAAGGGTTGAATTTAGAAACCGTTTGCCAGATAGGCGGTAACGAATGAATCGAATAAAACACACCAGACAAAAACGTCAAAGGCATAATCACAAAATTTTGGAATGCTGCCATTTGATCAAATCGATCCGCCCAAATACCCGCAATAATGCCGAAAGTCCCTAGCAAAGCCCCGCCTAATACCGCGAACGCTAACACCCAACCAACGTGTGCTATCGGCAAATCAACAAACCAAATGGCCACTAAATATATACTCAGACCAACTGCTAGCCCGCGAACCACTGAAGCAGAGACAAATGCCATATAAAACTGCAAATAGGTCAGCGGCGTTAATAATACAAAGATAATATTACCCATCACCTTAGACTGCACCAAACTGGATGACGTATTAGCAAACGCATTCTGCAGCAAAGACATCATGATTAATCCAGGTATTAAAAATGCCGTATATGGCACATCATCATAAACCTGCACTCGCCCTGCTAACACATGCGAAAAAATCAGCAAATACATCAGCGCTGTTAACACAGGAGATGCGATTGTCTGAAAAGCGACGCGCCAAAAGCGTAATATTTCTTTCTTGAATAAGGTGTACATGCCGCGCGTTTGTTCGTTAATCAGACTCATGCGCCACCCACCAATGATAAAAACACATCTTCTAAATCTGCTTCCGTAATCTGCATATCCTCAACCGCCACATTCGCTTTCCGCAACTCACTCAACACCTGCTCCACCTGATGCATGTCTGTTAGCGCCAATGTATAGGTATTGCCTTCATGCTGCTTAAGCATCGCTTGCAAGCTTGATGGTAGCGCTTGATCACCCAAGGTCATGCGTAAGTTTTTTGCAGCAAATTTATTCAATAAGTTAGCCGTCGTATCTAACGCTACGATTTCACCTTGCTTCATCATGGCCACGCGTGAGCACAATTCCTCAGCCTCTTCCAAATAATGCGTCGTCAAGATAATCGTGTGACCTTCTTCATTCAAGCGTCGAATAAACGCCCACATCAACTGCCGCAACTCCACATCAACACCAGCAGTTGGCTCATCTAAGACAATCACAGGCGGCTTATGAGCCAAGGCCTGCGCAATCAGGGCACGGCGTTTCATCCCACCCGAGAGGCGTCGCATATTGGTATGTGCTTTATCTGTTAAGCCCAGCGATTCAATAATCTCATCGACCCAAGCATCATTCTCTTTGCCTCGGCCAAAATACCCTGCTTGGAAACGTAGCATTTCACGCACATTAAAGAACGGGTCAAACACCAATTCTTGCGGCACCACGCCTAAAGCCATTCTGGCAGCCTGATAAGCATCCACGACATCATGGCCCATCACCTTGGCGACGCCCGCTGTTGGCCTCAGCAAACCTGCCAAAATATTAATCAATGTAGATTTACCCGCACCATTTGGCCCAAGCAAGCCAAAAAACTCGCCTTGCTCAACGGTTAAATCAAGCCCTTTAAGCGCTTGCAAGCCACCAAAATGCTTTTCTACACCTTCTACTTGTATTGCGGGAACTGTCAAAACAACCTTAATCTAAAATAAATAAAAATGACTTCACATATAAAACGAAAACCCCATCTGCAATAGATGGGGCTAACATCGAGAAAACCAAGCGGCAAGTTGCCGTGGCTCTAGAATGAAACAGCAGCTAGTTTACAAACGCCTCAACACCATATAAAGCAATTAAACTTTTAAGGTTGTCTGGCAAGTTCACAAACGTCAACTGCTTACTTTCTCTAATGGCCCGGCGCTGCCACTCCAACATCAAGCTAACGAGTGCGGTATCCAAGTCTGTGACCTGTTGAAAATCAACCACATTATTGCCTGTTAATTTCAACCGTTTACTTTGCTCTAGCACTTGATTAGCGGTATCCATCAAGATATCGCCCTTCACTTCCCAACTGCTGTCTGATTGTGTAATGCTAGCCATCATTTCAAGTGTTATCTCGCATTTGCAGCAGCATTCTTATCAGCCAGCTTCTTAATCAAACTATCCAAGCCATTTTGACGTACCTCTTGTGAAAATTGGCCACGGTAGTTCGTCACCAAACTCACGCCTTCAATCACAATATCGTACACCTTCCATGTTTCCGCCTCTCGTGCCAATGAATAGTTCACAGCAATTGGCTGACCGCCATCTTGTAAGATTTTAGTCTTCACAGAAACCGTCTTTGCGCCCTCTTTCATGCGTAAAGGGAGATATTCAATGGTTTGGTTTTTGTACTTAGACAAGGCTGTCGCATAAGTTCGTAACAACAATGCACGGAACTCAGCTTGAAAGCCTGCTTTTTGCTCTGGCGTCGCTCTAGTCCAGTTTTTGCCTAACACTAAGCGTGATACACGCGGAAAGTTAAAGTTAGGCAGAATCTTCTCTTCTGCCAGCGCAAAAATCTTTGCTTGATCGCCTGCTTGAATATCCGCATCAGACTTCACGACGGCCAGTACATCTTCAGCTGTACGCTTCACCAGCGCATCTGGCGCTTCCATAGCAAACCCAGCACTGCTGAAGCAAAATAATGTAAATGCAATCAAAAATTGTTTAATCATATCCTTATCCTAATATTAGACTCTGAACTTATCAGTTATCGTTGGTTTAATTAAGTATGTCATCCAATGGATTCGTTGTTAACGCATCGTCACCCGTTTTGGTTGATTCTGCAGGTGCTGGTGCGGCGGCGGCTGGTGCGGCAGGTTCAGAAGCCTTGTTGTATAAAAACTGGCTAATCATTTTCTCTAACACCACAGCATCTTGTGTATGCGCAATTTTATCGCCATGCGCTAATGCCTCTATCTCTCCACCTGCTTCTAAACCAATATACTGCTCACCTAGCAAACCAGCTGTGTAAATGTTAGCAAAGGTGTCTGTAGGAAAGCTAAACCGTTTGTCGATATTCAGACTCACAATCGCCTCGTAAGTTTCGGTATCAAAACGAATCCTTTCAACTCGCCCGACAACAACACCTGCACTCTTGACTGGTGCGCGCGGTTTTAAGCCGCCGATATTCTCAAAAGCGGCATTCACTGTGTAGGTCTCACCAACACTGCTCGTCGTCAAGTTACCTACTTTCATGGCTAAGCCTAGCAAGGCTGCCACGCCTAACGCCACGAAGACGCCTACCCATAAATCAATTGTTGTTCTCTCCATAAGACTTACCTCTAATTTTTATATGATCATAAATGAAGTTAATGCAAAATCTAGTGCTAACACAGCTAGCGATGATGTTACCACTGTCCGCGTAGTCGCCCTACTCACACCCTCAGCGGTTGGGGGTGCATCGTAACCTTCGAATAATGCAATCATCGTACAAGCCACACCAAACACAACACTCTTAATCACGCCATTCACAATATCAAACTGCCAATCCACATTGGCTTGCATTTGTGACCAAAAAGCGCCTTCATCCACACCAATGAGCGGGACTGCCACTAAATAACCACCCAAAATACCAATCATCGAAAATAGCGCTGCCAATAGAGGCAAGGCAATCACACCGGCCCAGAAACGTGGTGCAACCACACGGGAAATTGGGCTTACCGCCATCATTTCCATCGCAGACAACTGCTCTGTTGCCTTCATCAAACCAATTTCAGCCGTAATCGCTGTGCCTGCACGACCAGCAAATAGCAAAGCCGTCACAACAGGGCCAAGCTCACGCACCAAAGCCAAGGCAACCAACACCCCAATCGCTTCAGATGAACCATATTTTTGCAGCGTGTGGTAACCCTGCAATGCCAGTACCATGCCCACAAAGAAAGCAGACACTGAGATAATCACTAAGGACAACACACCCGTCGCATAAACCTCTTTCGTGACCAGTCGTGGTCGACGAATGCTTTCCGCTGAAGAGATCAGTGTCAAGCCAAATAAGCGTGCACCGGCTCCTAAACGCCAAATCTGGTCAATGGTGTTTGACCCGATATTCTGTAATAGTCGAATCATGCGTCTGGCCCTAACAACTGATCTTTATAATCACCTGCCGCATAATGGAACGGCACAGGCCCATCTTTCTCACCATGCACAAATTGATGCACGAAAGGCAATGTAGAGTTGCGCAAGTCATCAGGTGTTCCTTCTGCCGCAACGACACCATCAGCAACAAAGTAAATGTAGTCAGCAAAGGAGAAGGTTTCCTCCACGTCATGTGTGACCACGATAGACGTCACGCCTAAAGCATCATTCAACGTACGAATCAAATCACATGTCACCGCCATTGAAATCGGGTCCAAACCCGCGAATGGCTCATCATACAAAATAATATCGGGGTCTAACGCAATCGCCCTCGCCAACGCGACTCTACGCGCCATACCGCCAGACAATTCCGTTGGCATCATGTCATGTGCGCCACGTAAACCAACCGCATTCAGCTTCATTAATACCAAGTCACGAATCATCGTTTCTGGCAAATCAGTCAACTCCCGCATTGGGAAAGCCACATTGTCAAACACGGATAAATCTGTAAACAAAGCACCTTGCTGGAACAACATCCCCATCTTACGGCGCAGCTGATACATACCCTCACGGTCTTGCTTATGCACAACCTGCCCATCAACACGCACTTCACCCGCTTTCGGCTTAAACTGCCCGCCAATCAAACGTAACAATGTGGTTTTACCTGTACCACTACCACCCATAATCGCCACAACCTTGCCACGTGGGAAAGACATAGTAATCCCTTTATGCAGCAACTTCCTGTTATAGCCAAATGAAAGCTTGTCTATTTCGACAATATTTTGAGTCATTAGATTTATATTTTGTTATACGGTGTTAAAAATTTGTGACTATTTTAATGGAATTCAAGTTGAATTGAAATTAAAGACTGAAAAGTCTAGCGTATTGCACCAATCTCACAATCCCCTATTTTGGTGACAGGCAAAATAAAAGCCCGCATAACGCGGGCTTCAACGATTCAGTTATATGGACTTCATATCGCCATACAAACGGTGTATTGCGCAGTATTATTAATAGCACCTGCATCAACACCCGCTCCTGGCGTGCCTGAAACAACCGCCTGAACCGAACCCGCATCAGTATCCCCATCATCCAAAGTAGTATCGATCTGCAATGCATCTCTGCCCAAAATACCATCAGAACAAATAACAAACGAACCATTAGTAAATGTAGTAATCTCAGTAATACCATTCAATGTCTGTATCCCCATCCGAGCGCCACTCGTATTCACAGGAAGATACTCGGCCGTACCCACAGCAGTTGAGCCAGGTGCTATACCCGCTAACCGCACATGCTGCCAAAATAAATATGACTCATCGGTTTGCGTCTGAGAGTCCCATTCACCACCAATTTGACCATTTGCAGTTGGGCCTTG
The DNA here is from genome assembly GCA_006844635.1 of Methylophilaceae bacterium. GTDB lineage: Bacteria > Pseudomonadota > Gammaproteobacteria > Burkholderiales > Methylophilaceae. The sequence continues at coordinate 23,137 of SPJO01000158.1, forward strand.
CGTAGTCGCTACGGTTCCATTGACATGTGCAGCCGCACGATTGTCGTCACCCGGCACTGCTTGAAACCTATCTTGATAGGTATATAAGAAGACTTGTATGTTTTGAAAGTCACGCGTCAAACTCTTCACACGCGCACTATTAATTAACTCCTGCCCCCGCAATACACCACCCAAGAGCAAGCCGATAATGACTAGCACGATCGCAAGCTCAATTAGTGTAAAACCTGTTTGTTTATTCATGTGGTATCCTTACCCATTCATTTATTTTAGTGACTTACCCAGCTATTTGAGTAAGTTATTTGATACAAAATATGCAAGTTTTATACCAAGCGGCAGAACCTGATAAACAGGGGCTTTCAGCGAGTATCGCAAGCCTTGC
>SPJO01000029.1 GCA_006844635.1 Methylophilaceae bacterium
ATTGATTATCTGATTCAAACAGCAAAAAGCTATGTCTATAGCACACCAGCACCACCCGCATTATCGGCGACTTTATCAACGTCCGTGAATCTTATCAAACGGGGCGATGATTTAAGAGCTCACTTGCAACAGTTAATCAAGACATTAAAAAGTAATCTGCATCTGCAAAAATGGCAATTAATGCCATCAGAGACAGCCGTGCAACCATTGCTTGTCGGCAGTAATCACGATGCGGTAAGATTGAGCGAACATTTACAAACAAAAGGCATTTTGGTGCCAGCGATACGGCCACCAACTGTACCTAAAGATACAGCAAGATTACGGATATCACTTTCTGCAGCGCATTCAGAAAAAGATATCCTAGAATTAACCAGTGTAATTAATAAAGCAGAAAGTGAATTAGCATGGCATGCCGCGTAGAAATTATTGGTGAAGGTAAGCCCTTAGTCTTAATCCATGGCTGGGGCATGCACGGCGGTGTTTGGCAGCCAATCGTGAAGCAACTAGCAAAAGACTATATGCTTTATATTGTCGACTTGCCAGGGATGGGTTATAGCCGGACGGCTGACCCCTACGAACTGTACACCTTAGCGGAAGAAGTGGCGGAAGTGATGCCAGGCGTCTGTGATGTATTAGGCTGGTCACTTGGTGGGCTAGTCGCGCAGCATATTGCCATTAACCAGCCTGACCGTATTAGAAGGCTCATCTTGGTGGGTACGACACCGTGCTTTATCAATAGAGAGGACTGGGATGAAGGCATTTCACCTGATTACTTTACTGACTTTGCGCGCAGTGTTGATGACGATTACAAGCGAACCATGATTAAGTTTTTAACCTTGCAATGTATGAAGGCTAAGGGCGCGCGCGATACGATTAAGCAATTGCGACAGGGCTTGGAATTAAAGCCAGCACCATCTGCACAGACCCTGAAACAAGCCTTGCAGATTTTATTGCAAACGGACTTGCGAGAAGAAGTTGTTAACATCCATAAGCCAACGCTATTGATTCATGGTGATCGTGATAACTTAGCACCTGTACAAGCTGCGCATTGGATGATGCAGCATTTACCTAAAGGCTTCTTGCGTGTGATTTCAGGTTCTGCTCATGCGCCATTTTTATCTCATAGTGAACAATTTTTAGAAGCGCTAGCACAATTCTTAGAGCCTAACGCTTAAAGCACTCATGGACGAATACTTTATTGATAAAGCACGTGTCCGTGCTTCTTTTAATCGTGCTGCCAACAGTTATGATGCTGCTGCTGTGTTGCAAAAGCTCGTGCGTGAAGAAATGTTTGATCGTCTAGACTTGATCAAAACCTCGCCGAAAAAAGTACTCGACCTTGGTTGCGGCACAGGCCTCGGTAGCATTGGGCTACAAAAACGCTTTAAATCTGCACAAGTCTTTTCACTCGATTTAGCTTTTGCAATGCTAGAAAAAACCTATGCACAACAACCGCTACTTAAG
>SPJO01000030.1 GCA_006844635.1 Methylophilaceae bacterium
ATATTCAGCGGCAAGATGCACGCGCCGCGAACGATTAAATCAATCACCACACCTTTTTTAGCTGCGCGAATAAGAGCTAGGGCAAGTGCTTCATCGGTTAATGAGTTGGTTTTGATAATAATTCTAGCGGGTTTACCTTTAGCGGCAGCATTGGTCGCGGCATTAATATACCGACGCATTGTGCTGTGTAAAGTGAATGGTGAAACTAAGAGTTTGCGCATTCGTGGCAGTGGTAATTCACTGGTTAAATGTCTAAACACATGCTCCATTTCTCGCGTGAATGTGAGGTCACAAGTGAGCATGCTGAGGTCCGTATAAAGCTTAGCCGTTTTCGGATTGTAATTACCTGTTGAAACATGGCCGTAACGTTTAATTGACCGGCCTTCACGACGCATGATTAAACACATTTTGGCATGCGTTTTTAAGCCGACAATGCCATACACGACTTGGGCGCCGATGGACTCTAGTGCTTCAGCCCAGTTGATGTTGGCTTCTTCATCAAACCTGGCTTTTAATTCCACTACGACCAGTACCTCTTTGCCTTTTTGAACGGCTTTTTTAAGCAAGTCGAGCATGCGTGAATCTGAGCCTGCACGATAAATGGTTTGATGAATGGCTAATACATCATCGTCATGCACCGCTTCATCTAGTAACTGAATAACTGCTTCAAAGCTTTCGAAAGGTTGATGAATGAGAATGTCACGTTTTTTTAGTTGACTAAAAATAGACTCAGTCGAGGATAATGCTTTTGGCCAAGCGGGCGTGTGTGAAGGGAAAGAAAGCTCGGCAATTCCCGCTAGATCAGGTAACTGTATTAAGCGGCCTAAGTTTACTGGGCCATTGACTTTATACAATGCACTTTGTGGTAAAGAAAATTGTCCGAGCAAAAAGTCCGCGAGTGCGTCGTCACAGTCTTCTGTGACCTCCAATCGTACAGGCTCACCATACTGTCGGTGTGCAAGCTCTTTACGTAAAGCTGTCCTTAAATTGCTGAAATCATCTTCATCGACATCGAGGTCTGAGTTTCTAGTCACCCTGAATTGAGAGAAGTTACGTATCTTGACGCCTTCAAACAAGTCTGGCAAATGCGCGCGAATCACGCTGGTTAATGACACATAACATTGTTTCTTCTTGTTCACGCGAGAAGGGATGCGAATTAACCTTGGTAATACACGCGGGACGCGGACAATTGCTATGGTTTTTGTTTTCTTGAGTTTATTGTCGATTTCGACAATAAAGTTTAGCGCTTTATTGGCCACTTGTGGAAATGGATGTGATGGGTCGAGTGCAATAGGCAATAACAGCGGCTTTACTTCTTTGTGAAAGTATTGCGCTACCCAACGTTTTTCTGCAGCAGTTCGTATGCTGCTAGAGCGTAATTCGACACCTTCTCGTTCTAATGCGGGCATTAGAACATGGGCGAATAAGTGATACTGTCGGTCGACTAAGGTATGGGCT
>SPJO01000155.1 GCA_006844635.1 Methylophilaceae bacterium
TTTTGTAATTTTAGGCAATGCAGGTAATGTATCTGCGGCTGTTTTCAGTACGCTTACATCACCATGCAAATCAGTTAAATCAACTAAGGCTTGCTTAATTTTCACATCAAGCGAATCCGTTAACTCAGCAACTAACGTTTTGTCTTTGCTCAATAATGCAGCGTACAGCTCGTTCTCTAATGCTTGATCAATATTGCCTGCCTCAATCAAACTTTCAAAAATACCAACATGACTAAAGTCAACATGCAAATCTGTCAAACCCAACAGTTTTAACGACTGAATCATTAAGCGTTGAATTTCAACATCACTCTCAACGCCCGCATGGCCGAACAATTCAGCGCCAATTTGTAATGGTTCACGTGTACGTGCTAAGCCTCTCGGGCTCGTCCTCAAGACCGTACCTGCGTAACATAACCTTGAAACGCCTTCGTGGTTGAGCATGTGGGCATCAATTCTAGCTGCTTGCGGCGTGGTATCTGCACGCAAACCCATTAAACGGCCTGTTAATTGATCGACGACTTTAAATGTTGCAATGTCGAGGTCATGACCAGTCCCAGTGATTAAGGACTCGACATACTCTAAAGTAGGTGGAATGACATACTGATAGCCGTGGACTTTAAATAAATCTAACAACTGACGTCGTAAAGATTCAATCCGTGCCGCCTCGGCTGGCATGATATCTTCGATAAACTCGGGAAGTAACCAATTTCGCATAGCGCTATTATACTTGTAAACAGTCTTGTGGGCTCACACGAAACCGGGATTAATGATTTAAAAACAGCAGCAACAAACCACCACACATTGAAATCAAACCAACGAAACGTAGCTGGCCATCTTTCAAGTCAATTAAACGCTTAAAAGTCTCGCGCCAAGCTTGTGGTGCAACTAACGGTAGCAAACCTTCTAGTAGCAGCATCAGACCAAGTGCCGCTAGCAATGTAGCACCGGTCATGATGTTACTGATTGCCTGTTAGGCTACGCATATACTTGAAAAAATCTGAACCTTGGTCTAACACCATGATATCTGACTTATTGTTGAAGCTCTTTTTATAAGCCTCTTGGCTACGGTAAAACGCGTAGAAATCAGGATTTTTGTTGTAAGCATTAGCATAAATTTCAGCGGCAATACCATCGCCTTCACCTTTGAGTACTTGCGCGTCTTTATAAGCCTCCGCTAAAATTACTTCACGTTGCTTATCAGCATCCGCACGAATTCTCTCTGCGGCCTCAGCACCTTCAGATCTTAATTGGTTCGCCACCGATTTACGTTCAGTAGCCATACGCCCATAAACAGAATCACTGACTTTTTCCGGCAAGTCCACACGACGCAAACGCACATCAATAATTTGCGCACCAATGTCACGTCGCATTTTCTGGTCAGCTGTTTTACGTAAAATCTGCATAATCGTACCGCGCTCACCTGAGACCACCTCATTCACGGTGCGTTTACCAAACTCTGAACGCAAACCATCATTCACCGTTTGCGCAATCCTTCTTTTCGCTTCCAGCTCATTACCTGCAACGGAAACCTGATACTTTTTCGGGTCGATAATTTTCCACTTAACAAAGAAATCAACAATCAGGTTTTTCTTTTCGCGGGTAATAAAGCGGTCCGCTTGATTCCAATCCAAGGTCACAATGCGCTTCTCATAGTGCTTAACATTTTCAACAAACGGCAATTTGAAGTATAAGCCAGGCTCTTTTTTAACAGACGTAATTTCACCTAATCGAAAGACGATTGCATATTGCCTTTCATCAACAGTGAATGTCATCATGGTTGCTAAAAACAGCAGCACAACGGCAACAATATAAACTGTTCCAAACTTTTTCATCATTTATCCTTATTTCTCTTATCGGCTCGTGCGATCACGTAATGCATCGAGTGTCCGATCGACGGCTCTATCCGATACAACCGGTGCTTGTGATTGTTTTTTCGTCACGTTTCTAGCTGTTTCAGAAGCCACAGTAGCTGCCATCAACTTATCTAAGGGTAGGTTTAACAAGCTCGCACCATTGTTTTGATTCACAATGACTTTCGTTGCGTTCTCCATTACCTGCTCTTGTGCTTCCATATAGATACGTTGCTTAGTTACTTCAGGTGCTTTCGCATACTGTGCTAACACTTCCTCGAAACGGCTTGCATCACCGCGCGCTTCACTTTCCACACGCAACTTATAACCTGCCGCCTCTTCTCTTAATCGCGCTGCTTGACCACGTGCTTTTGGAATCACGTCATTAGCATAAGCCTGACCTTCATTCCGCTGCCTATCTAAATCTTGCTGTGCTTTAATCGCATCTTCAAAAGCAGCCTGCACTTGCTCTGGCGGCTGTGCATTTTGCATGGTCACATTAATCACATTGATACCAGATTTATAGCGGTCTAACACCGCTTGCATGAGTTCTTTAGTTTGCGCTGCGATTTCAGCTTTACCTTCGTACAAGGCAAAATCCATTTTATTTTTACCGACAACTTCGCGCATCACAGTTTCCGCGACACCACGTACGCTATCTTCCGTTGAACGATTCTTAAAGCGAAAATCTTCAACTGACTTCAAGTCATACTGCACAGCAAACTGCAAATCAATAATATTTTCATCACTCGTTAACATCAGAGACTCTCTCAGTTCTTTACCACCTTCACTGCGGTAGCCAACTGCAATCTCACGCACATTCTGAAGATTCACTTTTTCCACTGTTTCAATAGGAAATGGAATATGCCAATGTGGGCCCGGCTCTGTGGTATCAACGTGCTTACCAAACTGCAATACAACACCACGCCAACCTTCATCGACAATATAAAAGCCAGTGGCTAACCATATACCTATCACCGTGATAATAATTGGAACAATTGGCAAATCAAGTGGTTTATCATTCGCTGGTGGACGATTATTACCACCGCCGCCTTTTTTGCCAAAAAGCGTATTGATTTTTTGGTTCAAATCACGAAAGACTTCATCTAAATCTGGTGGTCCTTCGTTGTTGCGTTGTGCCCATGCGGGAAGTTTCATTACTGCTTGCTCCAAAATGTCATATTAAGGTTTTTGTTCACACTTATGCGTAAGCACTTTTTTCTGTGCTGAGTTTTTTCAAATACTGGTGATGCTCTTGTAAAGCTAGCCGGATATGCTCCATGCCTTCACCTGTTTTAGCTGACACGCGAATACGCACGATTCTACCATATTCATCTCGATCGAGACCTGACTCACAGTCCATTCTATCGATTTGATTAAGGATCAAGATTTGCGACACTTTCTCTGCGCCGATATCCGTTAGTACTTTGTTAACCTGCGCAATTTGTGTATCACGGTTCGTACTTGCCATGTCAACGACATGAAACAACAAATCTGCCTGTACGGCTTCTTCCAATGTCGCACCAAAAGCTTCAACCAATGTCGTTGGTAAATGTTTAATAAAACCGACCGTATCTGACAACACCACTGGCACTGAACCGTACCCTTCTAAGGCAGGCAAATGCATCTTGCGTGATGTGGTATCTAATGTTGCGAACAACTGATCAGCCGCATAAATATCTGACCGTGTTAACCGGTTAAACAAAGTCGATTTTCCCGCATTGGTGTATCCAACCAAGGAAACTGCCATCAAGCTAGAACGTTTGCGTGCTCGACGTTGCATACCGCGCTGTGATTTCAGCTTAGTTAGCTTCTCGCGCAACTGCTTAATGCGTACGCGCAACATCCGTCTATCCAACTCCAGTTGCGTTTCACCAGGGCCGCCTCGCACACCAATACCACCTTTTTGGCGTTCCAAGTGGGTCCAACCACGCACCAAACGAGTAGACAAGTGCTCCAACTGCGCTAATTCGACTTGCAACTTACCTTCATGACTTTGCGCGCGCTGCGCAAAAATATCTAGGATAATTCCGGTTCTGTCAACGACCCTAGCTTTTAACAAGCGTTCAAGATTGCGTTGTTGGGATGGGCTTAAGTCATGATTAAAGGCCACTAGTTTGGTCTCACTAGTTTCTAACATAGACTTCAGCTCTTCTGCTTTACCAGAGCCGATAAATAATTTGGCATCCGGCACTTTGCGCTTCGCTTCAATGGTGCCGGCAATCTTGAGTCCAGCAGTCATCACGAGCTGCCTTAGCTCGTATAAACTTTCTTCGTAGTCTGCCTCATTGAAGTCGATGCTAACAAGAATGACCGCATCTGTGATGGCGGGTCTATCTTGCATAAATCGAGATATTAATTAAATTGACTAGCAAATTACGCTTCGTCATGGTCAGGCATGGACATCGCCACTGCACGTGCTGGCACAATGGTAGAAATGGCATGTTTATACACCATCTGTGTCACCGTATTTTTGAGCAGAATGACATACTGATCAAACGAATCAACCTGCCCCTGCAGTTTAATACCGTTCACTAAGTATATTGACACCTGCACATGTTCTTTTCTTAATGCATTCAAGAATGGATCTTGTAACATTTGGCCTTTGTTATTCACTTTATTCACTCCTTGTAATTTTAGTAGTGTGGAGATAGCTCTTTTCCGGAATTATCTTACGCTTGCTTACAGACTATGATTGCGCCTTTTTGTTCCAATTTCAAGGGCTAAATCATCTTTTTTTGTGACAAATTCGCTAAAAGTGAGATTGCATTCTGCGCATAACCTCTTCTTTACCTAAAATTGCCATCACTTGATCGATACTTGGCGTTTGCGCAACGCCTGCTAACATCACGCGTAAAGGCATAGCAACTTTAGGAAATTTCAAGGCATTTTCTTTCACTGTTGCTGCAATCACTGTATGAATTGCTTCGGCAGTCCAATCAATACTTTCCATCTGTGTAAGCATATTTTTCAACACTGGCATCACTTCTGCAGTCAGGTGTTTTTCTACATCAGCAGTACTCGGTGCTTGCTCTGCATAGAAATAAGCAACATCAGCAGCCAATTGGTTTAAGTTATTCGCACGTTCTCGATAAAGTGCCAGCACTTCTGTTAAATCTGGCGCATCCGTAACAACCACACCTTTGGTCGCCAACCGCGCTGAAATATCTGCTGCTAGCTCACTTATCTCTGCGGCTTTAATGTAATGTGCATTCAACCAACTAAGCTTTTCCGTGTTGAATTGTGCGGCTGAAGGTGTGATATGGTCTAAATCAAACCATTCGCAGAACTGCTCTACTGAAAATACTTCATCATCACCATGGCTCCAGCCTAGGCGCGCCAAATAATTCAACACTGCCTCTTTTAAGTATCCATCTTCATGGTATTGCATGACACTCACAGCACCATGCCGTTTCGATAGCTTCTGCCCATCATCACCTAGGATCATTGATAAATGCGCATATTGCGGCACTGTCGCACCCAAGGCTTGCAGCATGTTAATTTGTCTTGGCGTATTATTCACATGATCATCACCACGAATGACATGTGTAATACCCATTTCCCAGTCATCAACCACCACACAAAAATTATACGTTGGCGTACCATCGCCACGCGCAATAATGACATCGTCCAACTCTGTGTTAGCAATCTCAATACGCCCTTTCACCATATCATCCCAAGCAACCACGCCGGTTTGCGGGTTCTTGAAACGAATGACAGGCTGTACGCCTATTGGTAGCTCAGGTAAGACCTTGCCGGCTTCTGGACGCCATTTGCCATCATATTTTGGCTTAACCCCTGCTTGCATTTGCTGCTCTCGTAACGCATCAAGCTCCTCTTTACTGCTGTAGCAGTGATAAGCATGCCCTGATGCTAGCAAGGCCTCCAAGTGCTGCTGGTAACGGTCCATCCGCTGCATTTGATAAAACGGCCCTTCATCATGTGAAAGTCCTAACCACGCCATGCCATCCAATATCGCCTGAACCGCTTCGGGTGTACTACGCTCAACATCCGTGTCTTCAACTCGTAACACAAATTGGCCTTGGTGCTTTTTTGCAAATGCCCAAGAGAATAATGCGGTGCGTGCACCACCAATATGTAAAAATCCGGTAGGACTGGGAGCGAAACGGGTACGTACTGTCATGATTGCTGTTGCCATTCTTTAGAAAAGTGGGATTCTATCACGCCACCTTCGTTTCCGCCTGCACAACTCTCCTAGCAATTAATGATATTCATACAAATATATATTATTATTCAATGATTTATTGTTGTGAATTAATTTAGTATATGATATACATTACATAACTTACTATCGTTACTAGAACATTAGCGACAAATGAAGAGCATACTGCAACGAGTTTTTGCCCATAACAGCGAGAAAGCATCACAACAACTCACTGCTTGGTTAACTGACCTCGCAGATTTAGATGATATCCCAGCTTTAAAACTATCGACACAGCACCTTGCGTTCTTGGTCGATGAAGAAAAACTACCCATCAACCAGAAGCTTGACCTCATTCTTGAACTTGAGGAGTTAAACCGTCATCGCTTAGACAAACTTTCCACAGAGTTCTCAAGTTTAAGCAATATACAACCAGAGCTAGAGGCTAGCATTGCTGAAACATGCTATGCGTATTGTCGTCAATCGTACATTTTCCATTTAAAAACCATTGAGTTAGTGATTAATCCATTGAGCTTCAAGTTAGAAGAAGAAGGTCAATTACTACTATTAGCAAGAGCGGTTAACGCAGCCATTAATATGGTGAAATGGCGTCAGTTTGGTCAACAAAATGCGCCCGCAAAAGTTTGGCTGCAGATTTACCTGCTTTACAAAATAGCCCATCAACAAAATTTATTAAATACGCCAATTGAGCTATTCCCGCTAAGCCCTGCCACGACACTATCGGCTTACATTGTGCAGGTTTGTATGCTCGGCCAATTAAAAAATGCAAACTTAGATAAACAGCATATTGAAACGGCCGTTAAGGTCATTCGCACGTTGATCACACATGCACACATCAGTAATCAATATAACGCTGAACAATACCTTTTCTATATCAACTTAGAGCAAGACTTGCCTGCTAAACGTATCCGTAAAATTGAACCAACAGCGCTGTACCGCTACTGGGAGCTAGATGATTTAGAAAAACAAATGACTGTTGCCATCAATGTATCAGGACGTGGCGAGTTTCCAGATAGCTTAATTCTATCCAAAATTGATGATGCAGATATCTTGCACGAAACGCTCATGGTCCTCCATGAAGAATGGACTAAAAAAGACTATGTGCGTCAACGTAGAAGTGAGGTTCGTGAAGCAACATCAAAAAATGCAAAAGTGAAAGCAGGTGTACTTAATATCTGCGACCAAGTCTTACATGCAAATCAAATCAATAAAGGTTTAAAACAGTCAAGAAAGTCTGCCTCGCTAGACGGTTTACTATCTAGTCATGCTGCACTCAATCAATCTAGTGGCATCACCGTGAATAGCGGCTCTTTAGACACATGGATTATTACCGACCAGAGCAAGCATGGTTTAGGGGCGCGCGTTAACAAATATGCAAACACATTGGCAAGACCGAAAAAACTCATTGGCCTTGTATTTGATGATGACCCCGCTGCTGTTAGCATCGGTGTGATTAAAACGGTCAAAGCAACACAAGGCAACCAGCTCAGAGTCGGCATCGCCATTATCTCAAACTTCGCCATTTGGTGTCAGTTACAACCATTTCAAGAAAATAATTCATTTACGAAAAAAGTGTTAAATGTAAACAACAACCAAGACCAGACGGCTAACTACACGAACGCCTCCCCTGGCATTTATTTACCGGAGGAACCTGGCCTAACAAAACAAGCGGCCATGATTATTCCTAAAATCAATTTTAAATTAAACACCGTTTATACCGTGCATTTAAATGGCAAGACAAAACGTGTGGAGTTTGACGATGAACTCGAGTCAAATGATGACTGGGTTAAAGTGGCCATTGATTTTTAAAGCAATGCATACGCAGACTTGAATAAAAAGGAAGCAATATGAAAATACATACTGGTGAAGTCTATGGAAAACAAACCGCTAGCAGGCTAGTGATGTACAACGTCCTAAAAATCAAAAAGTCTGTCGTCACACTGCAGAATATCGACAACCCTCTTAGTCTTTTTGAAATCACAGCGCAGAAATTATCGAGCGCTGGTTATGTGCGCGTTAGCCAAAAGCCCTATATTGAACTAACAAAAGGCAAGAGGAAATCCAAGCGCCGTCAAGCAGCGCAAAAACCAACACGCTGCCCTTATACGCTTGATTTTTTAGAGTCACGGGCCGACAGTGAGCGCCCTGGTCCAATATTGCCAGATTTATTTAATTAGCCTTAACCGTTTGGTGGGCCAGCCACTAAATCATGACCACTCGCGTCCATAATCTTCACATCAACAAAATCACCCGGTTGAATACCATCAGCATCTTGTAAGTACACCACGCCATCAATCTCTGGCGCATCGGCTTTTGTTCGCGCAATGGCAACTGTATTTCCAGTATCATCCTCAGTGAGCTCATCAACCAACACCGTCTGTATACTGCCCACCTTTGCGGCTACTTTCGCTGCACTAATACGCTCTTGCACTTCCATAAACTGACTTAACCGCGCTTGTTTCACTTCCTCTGGCACCTGGTCTTCCAAATCATTTGCTTTGGCGCCGTCTACTGCTGAATAAGCGAAACAGCCAACACGATCTAATTGTGCTTCCTCTAAGAAATCAAGCAACATTTTGAAGTCATCTTCAGTTTCACCCGGAAAACCTGTAATAAAGGTAGAACGCACAGTAATTTCAGGACAAATTTCTCGCCATTTTTTAATGCGTGCCAAATTATTTTCACTGCTCGCTGGCCGTTTCATGGCTTTTAAAATACGTGGGCTAGCATGCTGCAATGGCACATCTAAATATGGCAAAATTGCACCCTCCGCCATCAATGGAATGACATCATCGACATGTGGATATGGGTAGACATAATGCAAGCGTACCCACACACCAAGCTCACCCAGTGCTTGGCTGAGCTCTGTCATATGCGTACGCATTGGGCGACCATTCCAAAAACCTTTACGGAATTTAGTATCGACACCATACGCTGATGTGTCTTGCGAAATCACTAATATTTCTGATACGCCTGCATTGACCAAGTTTTCTGCTTCATTCATCACATCGCCAATAGGACGACTCACAAGATCGCCTCGCATACTTGGAATTATGCAAAAACTACAACGGTGATTACACCCTTCCGATATTTTTAAGTACGCATAATGGCTGGGGGTTAAGCGCACACCTTGTTTAGGCACCAAGTCAGCAAAAGGGTCATGCGGTTTCGGTAAGTTGGTGTGGACATGAGTCATCACTTCTTCAAGTGCATGCGGCCCCGTCACAGCCAACACATTTGGGTGTGCCTCTTCAACAACATCTTTTTTTGCACCTAGACAGCCTGTCACAATCACTTTGCCATTTTGATCCAAAGCTTCACCAATCGCATCAAGTGATTCTTGTACTGCAGAATCAATAAAGCCACAGGTATTCACAACTACTAAGTCTGAATTATCATAGCGGTTACTAATTTCGTAACCCTCTGCACGCAGCTGCGTCAAAATACGTTCAGAATCAGAACCCGCCTTCGGGCACCCTAGTGAAACAAAACCAACCTTAGGACTATCACTCATCAGCACTTAACCTTCTAACCAAAATGTCGCAATAAAGATAGATAACACGCCAAGCATAATTAACCCAATTTGTTGTAATGTATCTTTCATCTGTGTTCGTTTATGTAAGCCTGGGATTAGGTCAGCAACCGCAACATACAGCATGCTAGCAATCGCTAATGCTAAGATATATGGAATGCTTGTTTGCATTGTCTGTAAAAAGAAATAAGCCAACAGGCCGCCTACGACAGTTGCTAAGCTAGAAAACAGATTGAACAACAGGGCTTTTTGTTTACTATAGCCAGAATGCAGCAAGATTAAGAAATCACCGACTTCTTGCGGTATCTCATGCGCAATAATCGCTAAGGCAGTCACAAGGCCTAGTTGAATATCCACCATAAACGCTGCGGCAATTAAAACACCATCAACAAAATTATGTGTAGTGTCTCCAATCATAATCATTAAACCGCTGCGGCCGTGATCATGCGCATGTGCTGCTGACTGATTTTCATCATCATTCCCGAGAGGTGTCTCGTTGTCATTGTCAGGACAATGTGCTTCATCATGTATTGCGTGCGCCTCACAATGGTCACCATGACAGTGCCGCCATAAAACTAATTTTTCTAAGGTGAAAAACAGCAAAATGCCAAACAGAATCGTGGCCGTTATAGCCTGCACATCGTTTGCTTCTTCAACGGCATGCGGCAATAGTTCTAAAAATACAGCACCCAGCAATGCGCCAATCGCATAACTCACGAGCATAGGCACCCATTTACGTTGTGCATTCAATGCAAAGAGCGCAGCAATCAACACGCTCAACAAACCACCCAGCAGACTGACCGTGATAATCCATCCTAATGGTGACATTTCTATTAAAGCCATCGTATTCCAATTATTTGACGAGCGCGCATTATATATGAATCAGGCAGTTATCCATACCATGCTCGCCATCCTACCGGTGTTGCCATCACGCCTAAATGAAAAAAATTGGTTTGGGTTTGAATAAGTGCATAGCGTTTTTCCATAAATATCCGTAACACCCAATGCCTTTAACCGCTGCTTTGCAATCAAATATAAATCCCCTAACCACTTGCCATCATAGGCGCTAAAGGCTTTCTCTGCTTGATTATCTTGATGCATAAATGCTGCACGGACTTCCTCACCGACAACAAAAGCCTCAGGGCCTATCGCAGGGCCCAACCAAGCCATCAATGTATGCGGCGGCACATCCATTGCTGCTACCGTTTGCTCAATCACACCATCACACAAACTACGCCATCCTGCGTGCACACTTGCAACGACTGTTCCAGTTTGGTTACACAATAATACGGGTAAGCAATCTGCTGTCATCGTGACACAGACGACATTAGCTTGTTTTGTATAACTCGCATCCGCCTGTTCAATACAGCTACTTTTTGCTGCATCAATCACACGTGTTCCATGCACCTGCGCCAACCATACAGGTTCCGTTGGCACACTACCACTGAGCATCTGTCGGTTACGTGCGACATGCTGTGGCTCGTCGTTTACATGATCGCCTAAATTAAAGCTCTCATATGCACCAACGCTAACACCGCCTACACGCGTTGTTTGTAACGCTTTCACATTCGCCGGTGCTGGCCAGTCCGGATGAATCAACGAAGTCGTTGGCAGCTTACGCATCCTCAAACACTCCATCTTCATCAAGGTCATCTTCCCAGTCTTCATCTTCGCCAACGTATAGGCCAGTTTCGTCTACTGCAAAGTTAAAATCCCCATCAACAGCGGCTGGCGCATCAGCATGCCGCATCGCCTCTAATAGGTCTCTCATATCTGCTGGCAAATCAATTTGCCATTCCATCGGCTCATTGGTCACAGGGTGCAGCAAACCTAGTTTAATGGCATGTAATGCCTGACGCTTAAAGCTACCAATCGCCTCTTTTAATACATCATCCATGAGCTTATGCGGAATAATATTGCCTATGCCGTAAAGAGGGTCACCGACCATTGGTGCTTTTAAGTGTTGCATATGCACACGAATCTGGTGCGTGCGGCCAGTTTCTAGACGGCAGCGCATATACGTATTCGTGCCAAAACGTTCCAATACTTCATAGTGCGTGATGGCTGGTTTGCCATTTCTCACCACTGCCATTTTGACGCGTGCATGTGGGTGGCGGCCAATCGGTTCCTCGACTTTACCGTTACGCCAAACTTGGCCCCATACAATCGCGCGGTACTCCCGCTTAACAGTCCGTGCCTGTAATTGACGAACCAAACTGGTTTGCGCCTCGAGTGTTTTAGCCACGACCAATAAGCCACTGGTATCTTTATCTAAACGATGCACAATGCCAGCGCGAGGTACTTCTGCTAATGCAGGAAAGTGAAATAGCAAAGCATTCAGCAGCGTGCCGCCCCAGTTGCCAGCAGCAGGATGTACGACAAGCCCTGCTGGTTTATTAATCACTAACAAAGCATCGTCTTGATAGACGACATCAAGTGGAATATCCTCTGGTTTAAATGCATTTTCTTCTAAGTTGGGCGGTGGCGTAATCGCAACGACCTCCCCGCCCCAGACTTTTGTTTTTGCAGTCACCGCTTCAGTCTTACCGTCAACGGCAACTAATCCATCTTTAATCCACGCTTGTAAACGACTGCGTGAATGTTCTGGCAGCATTTGTTGTAATGCTAAATCTAGACGTTTCCCACCTAGCGTATTTGGGATACTTAATGTTTGGCTTGTATTTTCTGTCATGGTCCAATGCTTTTTTTAGCGATGCTTCAGTTATAATAATGCAATATTATTTAGCAGGCTTAGTTGTGAACCGTATTTTACCGCTTATTCAATCGATATTTTTGGCTTTATTCTTAAGCACCGCACTTAGCGGCTGCGTTATTTTTGGTGACCCAACCGAGCTTGACGATACAAAAGGCTGGCAAGCTAAGCGAATTTATGAAGAAGGCGCGCTTAAAATGTCTGAGCAAAACTACGATGACGCCTTACGTTACTTTCAAGTTTTAGAGTCTCGCTTTCCACATGGTCGATATGCGACACAAGCGCAATTAGAAATTATCTACGCGTACTATAAGAAACAAGACCCTGTCTCAACCACGGCAGCTGCAGACCGCTTTATCAAGCTACACCCTAATCATCGTAATGTTGATTATGCGTATTATATGAAAGGCCTTGCTACCTTCAACGAAAGAGGTGTCATTGATCGCTTAACGCGGCAGCAAATTAACGACCGAGACCCCAATGCACTCAAACTTTCTTTTGCTGCTTTAAAAGAGCTCGTAGAACGCTATCCGAAAAGCCGTTATATCAAAGACGCGACCTTGCGCATGGAGTACATTGTCGACACACTTGCACAACATGAAATGCATGTCGCACGCTATTACATGAACCGACAAGCCTATTTAGCTGCGGCTAATCGTGCAAAATACGTCTTAGAATACTATCCACGAACATCTGCAGTAGAGGAAGCACTGATGACGCTAGTCAGTGCATACGACTATATGGACTTACAGGACTTAAAAGCAGATAGCCTCCGCGTACTCAAAACAAACTACCCAGAAAACCCATTAATTACGGGCGAGCTGGTTCGAGAAGAACGTATCTGGTGGAAATTCTGGGAAAGCTTGTAGCTATTATTAGTGCTCCGCTGCGTAGCTAGGATCTGCTTTTTCTATCCAAATGTAGAAGAATTCTCGAATCGCTTCTAAAAAGCGTTGCTTAATATCTTCTAGATTGAATAGTGGCAACGTTACGTCCACTGCCATCCGGTAAGCAACATTATTCTTAATCGGAATGTCGCGTAAACGCAGCAAAATGACTTTCGCCAACTTCACCTTTGCTTGCAACTCCTCTTCTTTTAATGACTGCTGCTGCAAATTCATCGAATAGTCTCTGATTAAGATATTCTCTTGCGGGCTTAATGACTCTTGGTTTAAAGCATCAATTTCAGGCCAAGCAAGTGACGGCGGTAATGATTTAAACTTGGTCGAATTTAAATCAACACCATAGGTTTCACTAATCCTCGCGATTGATTTAATATCTCCAATCCAAAAAGGATAAAACTCACGCGCATAGTTTAGCTGTTGTTGACGGTCTATCTGCTCTTCAATCTTGAGCATGGCCTGTAAGGCTTGGCTATACCCCTGTCGATCAAACTGATTATCTAGCAGAACAGCTAGTTTCTCTACAAACTTAGTCCGAGTATCAACTGCCTGTTTGTCGACTGCTTTCTTCTCTAAAAACTTAACATAGGCATCAATTGCTTTTTTTTGTCTTTCTTCTTGCATCGTTCACTCCTAACGTTGTATTCACACTACGTATTGAGTAGATTATGCCTATTTACAATGCAAGGCAAGCGTTAGGTATTGTTAACGTTTTTTATTGCCTTTTTCTACCTCTTTTTTCTTCCTTAACTCATCACGTCGTGCTGTTTTACGGCGACGCATGGTCACAATTCCTTCACCCTTCTTACGTTTTTCAACTTTATCAGCATATGGGTTATTACCTTGCTTAAACTGTACTCGAAGTGGTGTCCCAACCAATTGAAATGTTTTGCGGAAAATGCCTTCTAAGAAACGTTTATAACTATCCTTCACTCCGGCAATATGACTGCCATGCACGATAACAATCGGAGGATTTACGCCGCCTTGATGGGCATAACGTAACTTAGGTCGAATACCTTTACTAATGGGCGGCTGATGTTGCGCAACAGCATCACTCAAGACATTGGTCAATTGTGGTGTAGGCAAGTCGGTAAAAGCGGCTTTAAATGCGCCATCAACCGAACTAAACAACTCGGGTAAGCCACGTTTACGTAATGCAGAAATATAGTGAAACTTGGCGAAGTCTAAAAACTGCAACTTACGATCAATCTCTTTCTTAACCCAGTCGCGCTCATCTTCTTTTAAGCCATCCCATTTATTCACGGCAACTACAAGTGCGCGACCAGCATCTAAGATATAAGCGGCAACATGCGCATCTTGTTCCGTAATGCCTTCTTGTGAATCAACGACCAGAATCGCCACATTGGCATCTTCAATCGCCTGCATCGTTTTGATAACTGAAAACTTTTCAACGGCTTCAAATACCTTACCGCGCTTGCGTACACCCGCCGTATCAATCAGCGTATACTTTTGCCCTTTTCGCTCTAGCTCCGCGTAAATAGAATCGCGTGTCGTCCCCGCCTCATTAAATGCAATCATACGATCTTCACCCAGTAATGCATTCACCAATGTGGATTTACCAACGTTTGGTCGACCAACAATTGCAATTTTAGGATGATCGTTTTTTGACTGTCTGTCACTCTTGTCAGGTTTTGGAAAGCGCTCTAATGCTAGTTCAACTAGATCTTTAACGCCTTCACCGTGGGCAGAAGAGATAGATAAAGGATCACCAATGCCCAATGCATAAAAATCAGCACTCACCACTGCTTTTTGCATACCCTCTGTTTTATTGACCACTAGCAACACTGGACGCTGTGAACGCCTTAAGGTATCTGCAATGGTATATTCTTGTGGTGTTAAACCAGTACGGCCATCCACCAAAAAAATCACTAAATCAGCTTCATCAATCGCCAACAGCGTTTGGCGCGCCATTTCCTTCAAAATGCCTTTGTCAGCTTTAGGCTCAAATCCACCCGTGTCAATAACGAGGTATGGTTGGCTCGCACCAACGCCACGGCCATAATGACGGTCACGCGTTAATCCTGGCAAATCAGCAACTAACGCATCACGACTTTTGGTTAAGCGGTTAAATAATGTAGACTTGCCGACATTAGGTCGACCAACAAGAACAATGGTAGGTAGCATGATTACTCAGACTTTGGCAAAACGATACCGGGGCCATCTTCACCAGTCTCTTCTGGCAGCAGAATCGCATCTTTTTTGAATAAAATGCTTTTTGGTTCATCACTACTTGCATCATCTTCCGTGGCCTCCTCTGGAACATCTTCAGTTGAACCCCCATCTTCAGCGGCCTCTTCACGTTGCTCGATAATTGTATCGATTGCTTCACTGAGGCTCGATGCACTGCTAGTGCCAACGCTGACAGAGTACAAACCGCCGCCACGAGTAGCAATAATCACTTGTGAAGAAACTTCCCCAGCAATCATTGACATCACAGCGTGATCATCGACTTTTGCACGTGCGACAAACCGACCATCGTCAATACTCATAAAGTGTACATAGCCTTCCAAATCGCCAACAACAGCCAAGTCATTAATCAGTACAGGTCTAGTATTGCGTCGATTAAGCAAGTCACCTTGCCGCCAAAAAGTTCTACCCGTCGCGTAATCTAGCGAGTATACAGAGCCAGAGGCATGTGACACATATAACTTCTCATGCGCAAAATTCATCCCTGTATAGCTCGATATTTGCCTATTCCACAAAACCTTACCATTCACGCGGTTAATCGCTGCTACCCGGCCTTGATAAGCCACAGCATAAACAACAGGGCCTGCTACAACGGGTAGACTTGTAATGTCAGCAATGCGCTCGATTTCTGTCACGCCTTTCGGCACCGCTACCGTCGCTTCCCATAAAAGGCGCCCGTTGTCTGCTCGTATTGCAGCCATTTTCCCACCTGAGAAACCTGCATAAACAGCGCCTCCATCCACGACAATACCTGCACTACTTCTCAAGCTAAGTGCGGGGACTTTTCGTTCATAAACCCATTTACGTGTGCCATCCGCAGCGTCTAAACCATAAATTCGGTTATCACCAGAACGCGCAATGACCATGCCATCCGCATATTGCGGCGCACTAAGCAACTCACTTGAAAGTTTTGACTGCCAAACCTGTTTGCCATCCATATCATATGCAAATACATGGCCTCTGTTCGTGCCAACAAGTGCTAAACCACCACCGGCTCCGACACCACCACTCACGACTTCGCCAACATTAATACGCCATGCTTGCTGACCAGTTCCCACATCGAGCTTAGTTAGATCACCTTCTGCGCTAGCAGCAAACACAGCACCTGCTTCTAACACAGGTGTGAAGTCATAATTAGCCGTTTCTCCTACTTGTGCTGACCAATCAATTTTCGCTTTTTGAGTGAATGCAATGTCTTGCAGCTCCGCAGGTGGATTAGGTGCTTCACGTCCAAATAGTTTGTCCGCCATATTAAGGCGCATCTCTGTTAATGCGCTACAGCCGGTCAACAACACGAGCGATAGCAATAAGCCAGTTTTTACAACAATGTTTTTCATTTCTTGTATTACTCTATTTTAACTGCCAAGCGAATCTAGCTTTTGTTGTGTAAACAAGCGCAAACGGCCTTCATTATCTAAATGAAGCAGTGCACTTTCATAAGATTTCTTCGCTTCTGCTGTTTTGCCTTGTGCAGCAAAAACATCACCTAACAAATCATCCTTTAAGCCAACAAAGCCTTTATCCAAATCTGCTTGTAACACCTTCTCAGCACCTGCGTAGTCTTTCTCATCCAACATTAACGTTGCTAACTGTATGCTCGCCAATGCTTTAGTCGTGTTTTCTGAGGCATTAGCAACAGCCCATTCCAACTGCTCTTTAGCACCACTCACATCTTCTGCTGCAAACTGCGTTTTTGCTAGTAATACAGCAGCACGACCTGCATACGGTGTTGCCGCATAGTTTTCTATTAACTTATCCGCTTCCGCTTTAATCAACTCCACTTTTGTTGGTTCAATTTGCACCATCGTTTGATAAATATCAGATGCTTCAACGAATTTTTTATTCTGGAAGTACTGATATGCCTGCCATGACGCATAAGCGATTAAACCAAACAACACCAAATTCATGGTTAGTTTGCCATACTTATCCCACCAAACTTTAAATTCATCTAACTGCTCTTGATCTTCTAAATCTAACGCCATCTTTTCATCCCATTACTTAATCTAATTAACTACTTAAAACTCAAAAACTAACCTTGCCCAGGAATGGCTTTTAACAATGCCTGAGTATAGGCCTCTTGCGGTGACTGGTATACCGCATCCACAGTACCTCGCTCAACCACTTGCCCTTTATTCATTACAACAATATCATCAGCAATATGCCTCACTACACGTAAATCATGTGTAATGAACAAATAACTTAACTGCATTTCTTGTTGCAACTCTTTCAGCAGCAACAGAATCTGTGCTTGCACAGAAACATCTAGTGCAGATACGGGTTCATCACACACAACCACTTCAGGCTCCAACACCAATGCTCTCGCAATACCGATGCGCTGCCTTTGCCCACCAGAAAACTGATGTGGATACTTCTTGACATCACCTGCCTGTAGCCCAACCCGCTCAAGCATTTGCTGCACCTTCTCTTGCCGTGCTTGTTGGTTACCTAAACCATGCACCAGCAAACCTTCGCCAACAATCTCACCAACACGCATGCGTGGGTTAAGTGATGCAAAGGGATCTTGAAACACCATTTGCAAGTTTTTGCGCATTTGACGCAGTTGTTTACTGTCTAGCGTTGAAAGTGATTGACCATTAAACAGCACCTCACCACTTTCAAAAGCTTGCAATTGTAACAGACAACGCGCCAAGGTGGACTTCCCGCTACCTGATTCACCTACTACAGCTAGGGTTGATCCTTTTTTCAAGCTCACACTCACGCCATCTAGCGCTTTGACTTTACTTTGGCCAAAGCCGAAGCTACCGCTACGCTGGGTATATTCTTTTACTAAATTTCTTGCCTCAAGAATAATGGAGGCATCCTGGCGGTTATCCTGCATTATGCCACCTCACCCTGTTCAAGCCATGCATAATCAATCGGCTTCAATGTTTTTTTACCTGCAGCATCTGGCACGCAAGCTAACAATGCCTTTGTATAAGGGTGCTGCGGCTTCTCTAATACTTGTTTCTTGGGGCCTGCTTCAACCACCTCACCTCTAAACATGACAATGACATCATCCGCAATATCAGTCACCACACCAAAATCATGGGTAATAAATAGCATTGCCATTTGCATTTCATCTTTTAATGCTCGTAATAGCGCTAATATCTGCGCCTGCACAGTCACATCTAAGGCCGTTGTTGGCTCATCTGCAATCAGCAAGGATGGCTCACAGGCAATACTCATTGCCACCATCACACGCTGCCGCTGGCCACCTGACAATTCATCTGGATAGCTATTGGCCCGGCCAGCAGGAATACCAACGCTGGCTAAAAGACTTTCCACTCGATGCTTTAATGCCATGCCCTTTAGGCCTAAGTGCGCAGTAAGCGCTTCTCCAACTTGGTAGCCAATGGTTAGCACAGGGTTTAATGAGGTCATGGGCTCTTGAAAAATCATACCGATTTCTGCGCCTCTAACTGCCTGCATCTCTTGATTGTTTAGCTCAGTTAAATTAACACCGTTAAATGCAACTTTGCCTGTTGAAATGAGTTGCTCTGATAACAAGCCCATGATTGTTAGCGCCGTTAAGCTTTTACCACTACCTGATTCTCCAACGATACAAGTCGTCTTGCCTGCTGACAGTTGTAAAGAGACGTCTCTTACTAGAAATCGCGTCGGATCACTTTTCAGTGAAATATTCAGTGCTTCTACATTGAGTATTTGGGCCATGTCTACTCAATATTATAAACAATGGTCACAACCACGCGCGCAACTTTATCAATGGTCGATTTATCATATACGCCACCATAATGATTCTCGCCATCTGTATTACGGCCAACGGGCAGAATATAAAAAGCACCTTGCCTTGCAGATTTCATGACGCCAACCTTTGCGCCATCCTGTTTAACAAACTCAGTCGCTCGTGTCCGTGCATTTTTAGTGGCTTCTGCTATCAGCGACATTTTAATTTCTTCTAGATTGCCGACTAAATAGTTAGGAGGGTAAGCCTCAACAGGATGGTTATCCGCTCGAAGTTGTAAAAAGGCTTTATTAGCGGCCGTGATTTTGCCCAAGTCTTTAGAAACCACTCGCAAGTTCTGATGCGCTTCATAGCCTTTTTGCACTTGCCTATATCGATCATTAATATAATCATCCACATAATGTGGTTGAAGCGTTTCAACATCCACACTCAATGACTCCTTAGCAAACCCCTGCTTTACCAAAAAGGCTTCTACCACGGCGCGCGTATCAGCCGCTGCAACTAATGCGCCGGACTGTGTGCTATTCGACACGGCAATATGAATCGTCCATTCTGCTCGATCTGCTTTAATCGGTTTTTCTGCCAACCCTTTAACCGTAATGCTTTGTTGGCCGATGACCGCACGCTTCGCTTGCGTGCCTAAAATAAAAGCGGCTCCTGCCATCCCTATCGCCAGCAAAATGCCTAAAATAGTCATCGCATTGAAAAAGCTTTTATTCTCGTTCATCACTAACCTCTAATTAACTGGGAGACATCTGTCCATTGACACCGTTTTTGCTCTCCAGCTTGAAGTAATGGTTTTAAGGATAATTCTCCAGCAGCCGCTTCATCATCTCCTAAAATAGCCGCATAACATGCACCACTTCTATCCGCTTTTTTCATCTGAGATTTAAAGCTACCGCCACCTGCATGCAAGACAACAGACAAGCCCTGCTCTCGTAAAGTTTCTGCTACAGCAAATGCTTTCTGCTGCGCAGTCTCTCCAACATTCACCAAGTAAACATCCAATGCATTATCTGCCGTGACCTCATAAGCTTGCATGAGCAAAAACACACGCTCCAAACCAATGGCAAAGCCACAGGCTGTCGTTGGTTTACCGCCTAAACGTTCGACCAGCGTATCATAACGACCCCCACCTGCAATCGTTCCTTGTGAACCAAGCTTAGTCGTGACCCACTCAAATACAGTACGATTATAGTAATCTAAGCCGCGCACTAAACGATGGTTAATGACATAGTCAACTCCTGCTTCTTTGAGTAAGTGACATAATTGCTCAAAATGCACAAGACTCGCCTCTCCTAAACAATCCATCAACTTAGGTGCCTGTTCACAAACAGATTGCATATTAGGATTTTTACTATCTAGAATCCTGAGTGGGTTCGTATGTAAGCGACGTTTGGCATCTTCATCAAGCACATCAGCGTGTTGCTCAAAGTATGTGATCAGGGTTTGACGGTATTGCGCACGCTCATCGGCATCCCCTATGCTATTAATTTGCAACTCAACATCCGTAATCCCTAATGCCTTCCACAGCCTTGCCAACATCACAATCTGCTCGGCATCCACTTCTGGACCATCAAAACCGAATGCTTCGCAACCGACTTGGTGAAACTGACGTTGACGGCCTTTTTGCACATTCTCATGCCTAAACATTGGACCGATATACCATAAACGTTGCGGTCCGTTATAAGTCAGGTTCTCTTGCACGACGGCACGCACACAACCCGCAGTGCCTTCTGGGCGCAAAGTCAGCTTATCGCCATTCAGCGCATCTTCCCAAGCATACATTTCTTTTTCAACAATATCGGTATGTTCCCCGACACTGCGAACGAACAACTCAGTGGGCTCTACAACCGGCATACGGATATTGTTATAACCGTACTGAGACAACACCTCTCGTGCAGTATCTTCCAGCTTAAACCATAGTGGGGTCGCTTCTGGCAGAATGTCATAGAAGCCTTTAATCGATTGGAATTTTTTTGCCATTACTTAATTAACTGTTTGAATTGGAATCGTTTTTGAGGTGTGCTCTGTGCGTAATTTACCACCCTCAGCATAATTGCTCTGCACATAAGTTTCAACAATCTCTTGAAACTCTTGGGCTATATGGTCGCCTTTTAACGTAACAGTTTTCTCACCGTCAACGTAAACAGGCGCAACGGGTGTTTCTCCTGTACCAGGCAAACTAATCCCTATATTGGCTAGCTTAGACTCCCCAGGCCCATTCACAACACATCCCATCACTGCCACACTCATGTCTTCCACCCCTGGGTATGAGCCTCGCCATACCGGCATTTGTTTACGTAGGTAAGCCTGAATTTGCATCGCTAGTTCTTGGAAATAAGTCGATGTTGTCCGACCACAGCCTGGGCATGCAGTGACCAATGGTGTAAATGATCGAATGCCCATCGTTTGTAAAATCTCTTGAGCAACGACAACCTCTTTGGTTCTGGATTCATTTGGTTCTGGTGTCAAACTTACGCGAATCGTGTCACCTATACCTTGCTGCAATAAGACAGATAATGCGGCAGTAGATGCGACCACACCTTTAGAGCCCATTCCCGCTTCAGTTAAGCCTAAATGTAAAGGGTATTCACTACGTGCAGAAAGGTCAGAATATACTTTAACTAAATCCTGTACATCACTGACTTTACAGGAAATAATTATTTTATTTGGATCAAGCCCAATATCAACTGCTTGCTGTGCACTTTCTAGCGCTGACTGAATAAGCGCCTCTCTCATCAAGGCATCAGAGGATAGTGGCTTGTCAGATTTTGCATTATCATCCATCATTTGCGCCATTTTAGCTTGATCTAAACTGCCCCAGTTCACCCCAATTCGCACGGGCTTTTGGTACTCAATTGCCGCTTCAATCATACTGGCGAACTGTTCATCACGCTTACGACCCTTACCAACATTGCCTGGATTAATGCGATACTTTGCGAGCGCCTTTGCACATGCTGGGTATGCTTTTAAAAGCTTATGTCCATTAAAGTGAAAGTCCCCAACCAACGGTACATCACAATTCAAGTCGTCCAAACCTTGCCTAATGGCTGCCACTTGCGCAGCTGCCTCGGGTGAGTTGACGGTAATTCGCACGACCTCACTACCCGCCTGCCACAAGGCGTACACCTGCTCTATGGTCGCTTTGGCATCGGCTGTGTCGGTATTGGTCATACTCTGCACAACTACTGGTGATGGTGTTGTATCAAACAACCCGCCACCAACGGCAACGTGTCCTATCATTACTTGTCGTGTATCTCTGCGCATCATTCTCAATTCAACAGCTATCTATTAAAACGGTAGCGAGCAACATTGATTCTTGTGTATGGTGCTAAATCAATGCGCTTACCATCTATCATCAATGTGGCGCCATGCGCGTTACCAACAACAATTTCTGATGGTCGGCGCACATCAACAGTGTCACGATCACCAGCGTAGAGAATTTTGTTATAAATCTCTCGTCCATCAGCATTCACGATACTCAGCCATGTTTCTTGCGTGGCGCTAAACGCCACTCTAGTTGTTCCCGCAGCTTGTGGAGACTCGATAACCGCAGACTCTTCACTGACATCCGCCGTCACAACCTCATCTTCATCAGTTGTTGCTTGCTCAGCGCCTACAACACTTGGCTGTGTCTCTGTTTTATTGGGTTCTGCTTCAATAGTCGTCGCATTGACCGCATTCTCTTCGGCCGTTTCTACTGTCGATGTCTCAGCCTGCGCCGGCATTTCCAAAGGCGTTGAAGCAGCGTCCTCAATTTGTTCTGATAGCGGCAACTCTAACTCTGGTAATACCTCGCCTATTTCAGGCATCGGCATTACTGGGCTCGGTTTTTGTACATAGCTTTGATAAAAAAACCAAATTCCTGCAGCTATAATCAGTGCTACTACCGCTAACAAATAAGTGAGCTTATTTGAT
>SPJO01000015.1 GCA_006844635.1 Methylophilaceae bacterium
GTGTTTACCCAAATCACGCGGCAATGATAATAATTGATTCGCAATGTCTAAATTGACATCGGCATATTCAATATTTTTCGGGATGCTCACGCGCTTCGGCTTTTTCTTCTCGCCTTCCACTGGCATGCCTAATTGGATATATGGCCCATAAGGCCCCACCATTAAGTAAATCTCTTTACCCGTTTCTGCATCCACACCCATTTGTACAGGGTCAGTTTTTGTGGCTTCCGAATCGCCATTTAAGCTACGTTTGTAATCGCACTTCGGCTCATCGTTATAACCTGTGCAACCGATAAACGTACCATAACGACTCAGTTGCTTTTGTAGCTGCTTGCCGCATTTCGGGCACATCTCATCAATGAGCTCATTACCTGGACGTTCAACATCTGCCTTGCTCACCACTTGGTTATTAAAGCCCTGCCAGAATTTATCCATCACTGGCACCCACTCTAAACCGCCTTCAGCAATCTCATCCAGCTCGTTTTCTAGTTTCGCCGTGAAGTCATAATCCACATACTGGGTAAAGTGTTGGGTTAAGAACTTATTCACCACACGACCAACATCGGTTGGCGTAAAGCGTTTTTTGTCGAGCAAGACATACTCACGATCTTGCAGCGTACTAATAATGCTGGCGTAAGTAGAAGGACGGCCAATGCCATACTCTTCCAATGTTTTCACCAAGCTCGCCTCACCATAACGTGGTGGTGGCTCAGTAAAGTGCTGATCGCCAAAAATCTTATCAACATCCAACACTTCACCTGTTTCTAATACAGGTAGTTTCGCTTCCTTGTCATCATCCTCATCGGTATCAGTGCCTTCTTTATACACACCAATAAACCCAGGGAACATCAAGGTTTGCCCACTCGCACGGAACAAGTTCGCTTCAGAACCCACGCTTAAATCAACACTCACCGCATCAAAAATCGCAGGTGTCATTTGGCTCGCAACCGTACGCTTCCAAATCAATTCATACAGCTTAAACTGCTCGTCATTTAAATACTGACGCATTTTAGGCGGCGTGCGCGTCACATCAGTCGGGCGTATCGCTTCATGCGCCTCTTGTGCATTTTTAGACTTGTTTTTATAAACATTAGCCACTTTAGGCACATAGTCCGCATCAAAGCTCTTTTTCACATAATCGCGAATCTGCATCAGCGCTTCTTGCGCCAAGCTCACACCATCGGTACGCATATAGGTAATTAAACCCACAGTGCCGCTACCAACGTCCATACCTTCATATAACTGCTGCGCCACACGCATGGTGCGGCTAGTGGTAAAGCCAAGCTTACGCACGGCCTCTTGTTGCAAGGTTGATGTGGTGAAAGGTGCCGCAGGTCTGCGTTTGCGTTGTTTCTTTTCAACAC
>SPJO01000101.1 GCA_006844635.1 Methylophilaceae bacterium
GTGGCGAGCAACTTGTTATTGATCTAGGCGTAACTTCTCAGTCCGTGACATTAAGGCTAACCGACCATAATGGCGGCGAACGCTCATATTATGAAACTTACAGAGCAGATGGTACGCTAATCAGCTCTGGCAATCAGGTTAGCTCAGGCACCCCGACAACGCTTACGATTGCAGCTGGCGAACCATTTAGTTATGTGGTTTTAAGGTCAGAAGCTAACTGGTTTAAGATGGATGGTATTGATATTACGCCAGTGCAGCCGAGCATTGTGCCAGATGTATTTGACTACACATTAACAGATAGTGATGGTAGTACTGATACAGCTTCGCTCACGTTGAATGTTGTGAGTACTGTGACAGCTGTTAATGATGACAATATTACTGTTTATGAAGCGGGTATTGATGAAAGTGGTGCGCAAGCGGGCGGTACTGCAGAGGCAACAATGACTAATGTTGCGACGGGTAACATACTTGCAAATGATACAGGTGTAGTGGCTGCTACGACCATTACTGTTGCGGGCGCTACTGGCCCAGATGCCAATGGCGTATTAACCTTAACCGATGCAAGAGGTACGGTTTCAATCTATACACAAGATGTAACAATCGGTAGTCAGTCCTTTAGTAAAGGCGATTATGTGGTTGATATAACGAGCAGTACGACAGAAGGTGTCGATGATACGATTGTGGTTACTTATACGCTTAATACTGCTGGCGCTACGTCCAGTGCAGATATGACGATTAATATTGTCGATGATGCACCAGTTACACAAGACGCGATTGTACAAGTTAAACAAGGTGTACTCCCTGACACTAATCTCTTCTTCGCGATTGATACATCTGGCAGTATGGCAGCAGAGGTAAAAAGTGTTGCTTCTGACGGAACGGTCACTATTATGGACCGTTTGGAAGCGACTTTATTAGCTGTAGAGGCCGTAATTACAGAGTATTACAGTCAAGGTGGAAATGTTACTGTTAACTTAATTGATTTTGATAATAATGCTGTTGATCGTGGTACCTATACTGATGCGGCTTCAGCGATTGCAGCACTTCAAAATCCAACCAACTTTGTTGTTGGGAATGGTACAGACTATCAAGCAGCAGGTGACCTGATACGCGCCAACATTGGTACACCTACACCAGGAGAAGTTAATAAAGTTTACTTTATCTCAGATGGCGAACCTAACGCTAGCCCAGACAATCAATATGAAAACTTTGTGAATGCGAACGGTATTGAGTCTTATGGTATTGCTATTGGTACAGGTATTGCAGACACATCTGAGCTGGATAGAATCCATAATATTGATAGTGATAACAATAATACGGTCGAGTCCGCTATTATTG
>SPJO01000100.1 GCA_006844635.1 Methylophilaceae bacterium
AACTGTTTTTTCACCTTCTTGGCTTGGTTGAGCACTCTCTGTGTTTGCTTGCGCTTGTTGCTCAGCATTTACTTTTTCACCAAGCTTTTGAGAAGCTTCCATTAATGCGTTTGTTTTCGCTTCGATGGTCTCTTTGTCACCTTCTTTTAAGACCTCTTCTAACTCTTTAATCGCAGTTTCAATGGCTTCCTTCTCAGCCGCTTCCAGTTTGTCGCCATGTTCTTCCAGTGATTTTTGTACACTGTGAATCATTGCATCACCTTGATTGCGTGCATCAACGAGCTCACGTAAAGCTTTATCTTCTTCTGCATGTGTCTCAGCATCTTCTTCCATGCGTTGAATTTCTTCTTCGCTCAAGCCAGAGTTCGCTTTAATGGTAATTTTATTTTCTTTACCAGTGGCTTTGTCTTTTGCTGATACATGCAAGATACCATTCGCATCAATATCAAACGTGACTTCAATTTGTGGTTGACCACGTGGTGCTGGTGGGATGTCACTCAAGTTGAATTGTCCGAGTGATTTGTTACCAGTTGCCATTTCACGTTCACCTTGTAGCACTTGAATCGTCACTGCGTTTTGGTTGTCTTCTGCAGTCGAGAATGTTTGTGCTGCTTTGGTTGGGATGGTTGTATTCTTTTTGATGAGTTTAGTCATCACACCACCCAATGTTTCAATGCCAAGTGAAAGTGGAGTCACATCAAGTAACAATACGTCTTTTACATCACCTTGTAGCACGCCACCTTGAATGGCTGCACCAACAGAGACAGCTTCATCAGGGTTTACGTCTTTACGAGGCTCTTTACCAAAGATTTCTTGTACTTTTTCTTGCACTTTAGGCATACGGCTTTGACCGCCAACTAAAATCACATCAGTGATATCAGAAGCTGAAACGCCAGCATCTTTCATTGCTGTTGTGCAAGGTTTGATGGTGCGCTCAATCAGGTCTTCAACCATGCTCTCGAATTTAGCACGTGTGATTTTAACCACTAAATGTTTAGGGCCTGTTGCATCAGCAGTCACATATGGCAAGTTAACTTCAGTTTGTGTGCTTGAAGATAGCTCGATTTTTGCTTTCTCTGCCGCTTCTTTTAGACGCTGTTTTGCAAGCAAGTCGTTGCGTAGATCTAAACCGTCATTGTCTTTCTTAAACTCATCCGCTAAGTAATCAATGATGCGGTTATCGAAGTCTTCACCACCAAGGAATGTATCACCGTTGGTTGAAAGTACTTCAAACTGATGCTCACCATCAATGCTTGAAATTTCAATGATTGAAACGTCAAAAGTACCGCCGCCTAAGTCATACACAGCAATCTTACGATCACCTTCTT
>SPJO01000156.1 GCA_006844635.1 Methylophilaceae bacterium
TCCAGATAAGCGATATTGTCAAAGTGCTGATACTGCCAGAGTGATAACAATGCTCTTGATAAGCTGAGTACCGGTAAGCCAATGATATAAAGCGCAAGTAATGGGGCATAAAAGCCAGTGCGTGATAGTCGTTGCCAAAAAGACTTGAGGAAAGGTGTTTTAGTCATTAATGCATGCATTTCTATTGAGTAAGATAGATATACAGCACGTAGCATGCCACATGTAAAATTATAATTAATTCAATAGCTTACAAATTTCTCTAAACTATTCAATGCAGTTTTTGCATTAAATAATAATATTGTTTTTTTAAACACTGCAAAGTTTGCAGTCTCTGCACTCAAAGAGCTCAACCTGTGAACAGTAAGTCAAAAATAAAATACTTCTATTTATCAGCTGGTTAAGGTTGACTGGCTTTCTAACTTTTTGATTTGGCATTCTAATTGCTGGTAGATTGAGCCTTTAACCATCAGACTGACAAATGACTTTTTTCAATCGAAACGTACTACTATCCCTTTTATTGTTTTGGTACCTAACCAGCATTACACAAGCGCTTGTTTTCTTAAATGGTGGGGAATTCAGTAGCTTTAGAGATGCAACCATTATTGCCTTTTTATGGTTAATCCCTGTCCTGTTACTGCCTCAGCATACAAAGAAAATCACTGCCGTTTTAGGGATTTTGCTCTGGTTGTTTGCGCTACCAGGCTTTGGCTACTATCTAATTTATGGTCAAGAGCTCACGCAAAGTTTGATGTACATTGCATTCGAGTCTAACCCATTAGAAACGAGCGAATATTTACAAAACTATCTTGGTATTGGTGTGGCCATTAGTTTTATTGTTTTTACGCTGATTCCAGTTTTTATATGGTTAAAACTTAAGCCTATTCAAATACCAAAAAATTCAGCTTACCTGTCTAGTTTGATGATTTTTTCTCTTATCTTCTTAACCCCGGCATTGAAAGCGGTTAGGCACGATATGAGCAAGGCTTATAGCAGCATGCACCATCACTTTTCAGCAGCGCCCCCATGGCAGTTGGTCATGGGCTATCAGGACTACCAACGTGAATTAGCCTCCATCGAAAGTAATTTACTCAGTCTGGACAAGATTCCGCCATTAAACAATCTAACAGAAGCCCCAAAATCATTACCAACGACCGTTGTGATTGTGATTGGCGAGTCGACAACGCGCATGCACATGAGTTTATATGGCTATCAGCGAAACACGAATCCGAAACTCAGTAGCATTAAGCACGAGCTCATTACATTCAATAATGTTTTTTCCTCTCGACCTTCAACGATAGAAAGCTTGGAGCAAGTGCTGACATTTGCTGATCAAGAACATCCCAATGATTATAAAAACACCCCGTCATTGATCTCGATGATGAAACAAGCTGGCTATAAAACTTATTGGATTACGAACCAGCAGACCATAACTAAACGTAACACCATGTTAACCACTTTTGCCAAGCAAGCTGATGAGCAAATATTCTTAAACAATGCGCGCAATCAAAACTCCTATAGCTTTGATGAGAAGGTCATTGCACCATTCACTGAGAAATTAACTGATACTGCGCAGAAGAAACTGATTATTGTGCACTTACTGGGTACACACATGAAATATCAATATCGTTATCCAGATGCATATAATCACTTTAAAACAAGCCGCGGTCTTAAGGCCACACTATCTGACGATAAAGCTCAACAAATCAATGAGTATGATAATGCGATTCGCTATAACGATCATGTTGTCTACGAGCTCATCAGCCGTTTGAAAAATAGCCCTCAGAAACAGCAAAGCTTACTCGTCTATTTTTCAGACCACGGTGAAGATGTCTATGACAGTAAACCATTTAGCTTTCAAGGTAGAAATGAAGGCAAACCAACTTATCCAATGTATGCCATTCCTTTTATGGTTTGGCATTCAAAAAACTGGGAATATGCTGACAAACTGAATGATCCAACGATCAAAAATAGGCAATATGACAATGCTGATTTCATTTACACCTGGTCTGACATGCTGAGTCTTAGCTATGACGGATACCGTGATGATGAAAGCATTCTCAGCAAGGACTTCTCAGATGATGCTATTTTAGTAGGCGATCCATACGGACGTTCAGACTTAAAAAATCTAGCGGGTACAACAACCATTAATAATCACGCAAGTGTCGTTCAGCCAATCGTTGATTAATCATGGCACAACTCAAGCAAACAACTCTTAATGTAAGTACTCACTACTGGCTATTAACTGCCATGGCAATCGCATTTATTGGTAAGTTTACCAATCTTGATTTGATGATTGAGGACTTCTACTACGACACTCAGCTACACACCTTTATATGGCGGAATCGCTGGTTTGCAAAAGAGTTCATGCATCTCTATGTAAAAGAGTTCATTATCGCGGTTGCCTTGGTTTGCATTGGCTTTGTACTCATTGATCTGGCGCACCCACTTACATTCATGAACGTTTGGTTACGAATTCGATTACGCTTCATCACGGCTGCTGCCATTTTGGTGCCCTCTCTATTAACAGGCTTAAAGCATCTATCTATTCTGCACTGCCCATGGGATATACAACGCTATGGCGGAACATTACCTTATATAGGGTTATTTGACATTGCCCCTCCAAATATCAAAGCTGGACATTGCTTCCCTGCTGGACATGCCGCCACCGGCCTATGGTTAGCAGCTTTATGCGTGTTTTGGTTACCGCACAAGCCTCGCACAGCAAATATCGTTTTTTGCTTAGGTTTAGGAACAGGGTTTGTCTTAGGCTGGGTGCAACAAATGCGTGGTGCCCACTTTTTAACACATACGCTGTGGTCAACTTGGATTGCTGCTGCCGTTATTTTTATCATGCTTAGCTTAAGCAAACCCTGGTTGAAAAACCCTTAATTGATAACCGCCATAACAAAGGAAAACTCATGATCGATCATTGGATTCGTCAACATATCAATACGCAATTACGCATGATTCTATTCGTGACCATCTTTATTATGGCAACAGGAAATTGGGCGCTCTTCCAGCGGATGGCCGAAATATACCCTATCGCGCAAGGCAACCTAGTGTTCTTAACTTCATTAACGGCGCTCTTTACCGTATTAACCGCTTTGTTTTTTATCAGCGTTTGTCACGGCAAAGCCACTCGCTGGTTGCTTGCATTATTTCTTATTATCGCTTCACAAGCTGCTTACTATATGGATACCTTTGGTGTCATTGTGGATGTTGTGATGATTGATAATATTGCCCAAACCAATCCGCAAGAGTTTGCCGGGTTGTTAAGTGTTAATTTAGTGATTAGAACAATTCTTTTGGGGATTTTCCCTGCTTGGTTTGTCATTAAATACTGCCCATCCCCTTTTGGCATTTGGCCTGAGCTTAAGGCGCGGTTAGGTCTTTTGAGTTTATTGCTCATCTCTTTAGTGGTTATCGTCGGCCCATTTACAGCCGGTTATGCTAGCTTTATTCGCGAACATAAAATCACACGTTTTTATGCAAACCCTACTTATACGGTTTACTCGACCATCAAATATGCGGCCGAAGCACTAAAACCCATTAAAAAGGTTGCCTTAAAACTCATTGCAGAAGACGGTGTTTTATTAGAACCTGAAGCCGCTAGACCAGAATTAGTCATCATCGTCGTGGGTGAAACGGCACGCGCTGATCGCTTCTCATTAAACGGCTATCATAAAAAGACCAACCCACTTCTTGCCAAACAACATGTAGTAAGTTTAAGCAATGTCTCCTCATGCGGGACTTCTACAAGTGTTTCTGTACCATGCATGTTTTCTGCATTATCACGAAAACAATACAATAAAGAAGATGCATTGAACCAGCAAAATGCCTTAGATATTCTGTTTGATCACGGTGTTCAAGTCTTATGGCGGGATAACAATTCTAACTCCAAAGGTGTTGCAACACGCGTGCCATATGAAGATTTTAAAACCCCTACATTGAATCCAAATTGTGAGGGTGAATGCCGCGACATAGGCATGTTGCATGATTTAAATAAATACATTGATGCGAGAAAGGGCAAAGACATCTTAATTGTCTTACATCAAATGGGGAATCATGGTCCTGAATACTATAGGAGATACCCAAAAGCATTTGCGCGCTTTAAACCCATGTGTATGACTGGGGAGTTGAAAGACTGTACGCAAGAAGAAATTGACAATAGCTATGACAATGCTGTTTTATACACCGATTATTTTTTATCGAAGGTTATCGATTTTTTAAAAAAGTATGATCATGACCATGCTGTCGCGATGTTATACGCCAGCGACCACGGCGAATCTTTAGGTGAGAGAGGTCTGTACTTACATGCTGCACCTTATGCCATCGCACCTAAAGAACAAACACACATCCCTGCAATTATGTGGATGGGGCAACACTTTGACTATAGGAACGAACAGCTCATGCCCTATAAGGACTATCCATTAAGCCATGATGATTTGTTTTGTAGTTTATTAGTTGCTTTTGAAGTCAATACAAAAACCTGTGATGCAAAACAAGAAATGTTGATGGAGAATTTAGAACTAAAAGCAGCCCAGCTTTAGCTTATTTGCACGAAAATTGTGGGCGCCGTTTATAAATGCGATGATTCACAATCCAAAGCGCAGCTTTAATCCGTTTATCCTGCTTACATGCATCAATATAGCCAATGGCACCGCGCGTTTTAGAGACATAGCGAATCACTGCTTCTTCTGAATCAACTGAGTACGGTGGCAGCACGCCGTTAAAGTATTGCTCATTCCAATAATCCGTTTGGTCTTGGGGCGTACTGCCTAAAACACTAGCGGAAAATAGCATTCTTAATGGATGCTCCGCATTTAAATTAACCGGCTTAATCGGTAAGCCTTCTGGCCAATAGCGCTGCTTACGCCAGAAAATTAGATTCAAGTTTTTCGGTGTCAGCTTCAGATCTTTAACGTTTTGGCCGCTGCCAATGACAATGGCGATTGGCACACTACTTGTACGGTCTACAGCATGCGCAGCCATGACCAAATGCATGGCAGTGCTTATTAAGATAAGAGCAATGATTTTACGCATTAAAAGAACAACGCATATGAGGTTAAAAAGCCTCTTGGGGAATCAGGCTGCGTACCACTTCCTCCAGTAAACTCAAACTTTAATAAGTGTCTTGGTCTAACACGCCAAGCAGCGCCTAATAGCCAACGCTCATAAGCACCTTCATTCGGTCGTTGTAGCGTTTCTAATCGGGTAATCCAGTGCCATTGATGCAGGCCAATAAAACTAAGTGGAACAGCCGTTTGTAAATAAGCGCCGCTACCACCATCTTTATTCTTGGTACTGAGCCGCTGAAAGGCTTCTCCACTCACTTCTACCTGCTTAATATGGGTCACAAAATCTAGGCCGAGTAATTGGTAGTTTTCTGCATTTAAACCTTCTTCTCGATAAGAAAGAAATGAGAGACCGATATCAGACTGATTTTTTAAGCTAAAGCGTGCGCCATAAACATGGTTAAATTCCAGCTCTTGGTCTTCAACGTCTTGATCATCGAGTACTTCTGAGAATACTTTATATTCAAACGCGCTATTCCAAACGGGTAAGGCTCCAAAAACCATGATGCCATTTGTCCCAGTCGGAAAGAGTCGTGAGGTCACAGAAGGCCGCGTACTCGTCCAAACAAGCGGCGCTGCATGTAATAAATTCCAGCGACTATTCGGGGTTAGAAATCGACCAACACGGAGATTAACTTTTTCTGAAAAATTGTAATCAAAATAAAACCGTTCTAAATCCACCCGTGCGCTTTCACTTTGAAAGTGTTCTTCATCATCCCAAGAGAGCGGGTTTTCTAACTCGATCTCACTAAAAAAACTCCAACGGCTATCACCATTCCAAGTGGTGAGTAAACTAATTTCATTCAATGCCGCACGGGCATCTTCATTACGTTCTAATGTAAAGCCAGCGCTGGCATAGCCACCTACATTAAAGCCATCTTTCCAGCTGGTTTCTTCATCAGCCATGACAGGCTTGCATAGTGCCAACAGGCTAGCTAAACTGGCTATTAGGATGATCATTTTTCTCATATTAATCTCGATTTCTCTAACGATAACGTTACTTTGTAAGGCAAAGTTTATGCAAGATTTGCGCCATCACATAAGATTGTCTCACTAGTTTAGATGAAAGAGAAATGATATGTTGAAGCGTTTAAGCATTAAGCAACTCCTTTTGCTTGCCTTCTTATTAGCAGGCTTGCTACCTGCAATGGCGGTTAGCTTTTTAAGTTACTTCCAAACCCGATCTGTCCTCAAACAGGAAATTACCCGCGACCTGCAAACACTCAGTAATGCGGTTTCAAATGATATTGAACGCATGCTATTTGAACGCATGCGTAACGTGCAATCCTGGAGCCAACTTTCTATTATGCAAGAATTAGCCATAGGCGATATCGATAAGCGCTTATCTATTTTCTTAAACGGTTTAGCATTAAGCTACGCTGACACCTACCATGCGATTTATGTTGAGGATTTGCAAGGCAATATTATTGCGAGTAATCAGGCGCAGATGATCGGTCAAAACAAGCTTAGAAAATCATTTTGGTTTAATGCTAACTTCACTAATAAACCGCTAAAATTTTATAAGGTTGATGATGGCATTTTGGCCATCACAACATCATTGTTAGACATCAATACTGACCAACCTATCGGTACCCTCGTTGTAGAGTTTAATTGGAGTACCGTGCAAAACTCGCTGAATACAGCAATGAAAGAAACCACTACCGCAGCATTATTAGATGGTGAAAATAATGTATTAGCTGCTACGAGCAACTGGAAAAACATTGAGCCTCAACACGGCATGATTGTCACCAGCCAATTCAGCAAGCAATCCCCAATCCCCCACTGGAAAGTGCGCATTGAAAAACTCTACTCTGATGCCGTTGCCCCAGTACACCGCCTAGCGTATATCTTTTTAGGGCTGCTCGTTGCGACGCTATTGTTAGCAGCCATCACCGTTAGGCCAATTGCGAATGCTATTACACAACCCCTGTCTCAGCTAACAGCCTTTGTAAGAGGGTTTGCATTAGAGAAGCAATCAAAACCACCTCACGATGGTCCGCCAGAAGTGCGTGAATTAGGCGACGCTTTTGAAACCATGACCCATGACTTACAAAAATCTCAAGATAAACTAACCCGTGCAGCTAAATTAGCTGCGGTAGGTGAAATGGCCGCTGCGATGAGCCATGAAGTTCGCACGCCACTTGGCATCTTGCGCTCATCAACCGACGTACTTAAACGGGAAAAAGGTATTTCAGAAGAGGGTCAGGAAGTCCTCGGGTTTATCAATAGTGAGACAGAGCGGCTCAATAAATTAGTGTCTACGTTGATTGATGCGGCGCGCCCTCGTTTGCCTGTTTTTACTAACGTTGATTTAACGCAACTGATTTCAAATGTCATTGGTTTGTTACAAGCCCAAGCGGAAGCTAAAACCATTAACATGATCTTTGATTCGCAAGACCGTACAATCAATGCTGAGTTGGATGCAGACCAGATGATACAAGTGTTGATGAATCTCATGATGAATGCCATACAAGTGTTACCCAAAGGCGGACAGATTGCCGTCAAGCTAAAACAAACTGAACGTCAAACCATGATAACAGTCAGTGATAATGGCGAAGGTATTGCGGCAGAACATCAAGCAGATATTTTTGAGCCCTTTTTTACTAAGCGTTCTGGCGGTGTTGGTTTAGGGTTAGCCATCGTTAAACAAATTATTCAAGCACACAATGGGGATATTCATTACCAAACGAGCTCAATGGGTGGTGCACAGTTTACAATAACGCTTCCAACACAAACAGGTTAGTATGGACCAACGAAAACAGATTTTAGCAGTAGACGATGAACCGAATATGCGTAGGCTGTTAGAGATTAGCTTGCGACAAGCGGGGTATAAAGCACTTTCTGCAGAGAACGGTAAAGAAGCGATTGAGATTCTCAAACATGAATCTGTTGATTTGGTCGTCAGTGATTTGCATATGCCAGGGATGAATGGCTTAGAGTTACTTAAAGAACTGAATAAGCAAAATGAGTCTTTACCGTTCATCATGGTCACTGCACAAGGTGAAATTAGCACAGCTGTTGAGGCGATGAAGCTAGGCGCCTCGGATTATATCTTAAGACCTTTTGACCTAGAAGTGCTTGAAGTTGCGATCGCAAAAGCGCTCGATATTCAACGGCTTAAAGTTGAAAACACCTATCTTAAATCAGCGCGCCCTAACGTGACTAACCTTATTGGCGAAAGTGCGCCGATGCTTGATTTAAAGAAACTAATCTCGCAGGTGGCGCCTGAAAAATCAACTGTGCTCATTACTGGTGAAACGGGCACTGGTAAAGAACTGGTTGCTAAAGCCTTGCATACCAATTCACCCAGAAAAGACGCTTTATTTGTTGCCGTCAATTGTGCCGCTATT
Organism: Methylophilaceae bacterium; assembly: GCA_006844635.1. Taxonomy (GTDB): domain Bacteria; phylum Pseudomonadota; class Gammaproteobacteria; order Burkholderiales; family Methylophilaceae. The sequence goes on from SPJO01000156.1 coordinate 8,426, forward strand.
CCCGCAGATATGTTGGAGTCCGAATTATTTGGCTATGAAAAAGGGGCGTTTACTGGTGCGGTCAAAACCCGGGTTGGTAAGTTTGAATTAGCCAATAATGGGACGCTATTCTTGGACGAAATTACCGAGATGCCGATTAATCTACAAGCGAAACTGTTACGCGCGTTGCAAGAAGGTGTGATTGAAAAGCTAGGCGGGAACAAGTCTATTCCGCTCGATACGCGTATTGTTGCCGCAACTAATCATGACCCCTTGCAAGCTGTTAAAGATGGCAAGCTACGTGAGGATTTATATTATCGCTTGAACGTTTTCCAGTTAAGTGTTCCACCACTTAGAGAGCGACAAGATGATATCCGTTTATTGAGTCAACACTTCATCAAGGAGCGTGATGTCTCCATCGATGATCAAGCCATGTCTTTATTGCAAGACTATCGCTGGCCTGGCAACGTACGTGAATTAGAAAATGTTTTAGAACGTGCCGCAATTCTAGCTTCTGACACAATCGAAGCTCAGCACTTACCAAGTGACTTGTCTGGCAACAACCCAACGCAAACGACTTTGCCGCAAGCCATTGATAAAAATATGCTCTCTATCCCCACGCTGACTAAGCAACTTGAGAAAAAATTAATTATCGAAGCCATTGCGCAATGCAAAGGCAATAAAGCTAAGGCCGCTAGAGTTTTGGAAATTAGTGAACGATCGCTTTGGAACAAGCTTGACCAGTACGATTTAAAATAAAGCTAAGCCGACAAATAGTTTACCATTGACACATAAAATTAACGGTGTTAAGTTAACGGTGTTAATTTAAGTCTTGGTGAAGTGATTGTGAGGCCCTCTTGTAGCGCGTTTCGCCACTAGCCTTTATTGGATGATATTTAAGTCAGCCGCATAAACAAGTTATTAAAAGTATGCCACCTAAAGTAAAAACCGAAGCTGAAAAACAGCAATTAAAAACATTAATTATTGATGCTGCGCGCGAGCTGTTCGTGAGCAAGGGTGTTGAAGCCGTCAGTATGCGTGAAATTGCTAAGCGTATCGGCTATTCAGCAACCAGTATTTATTTGCACTTTAAAGATAAAGAAGCGTTGTTACGTGCGATTTGCGATACTGACTTTTTGGCTTTAGCCAGTTCACTTAACAATATCATGCAAATTGAAGATCCAGTCGATCGGATGGTTGCCTTAGGGCATGGTTATGCTGAGTTTGCATTGACACATCCAAACCACTATCGCTTAATGTTTATGACGCCGCATGTATCGTGCGATGTCAATAATCCGAATGTTGAAAAAAACAATGCAGAGCAAGATGCTTATATGCAACTTAAAATGGTCGTTGCGGCAGTGCATTCCGCAGGCCGCTTTAGAAAAAAATTAACAGACGTCGATTTAATTGCGCAAACCATCTGGGCGGGTATGCATGGCGTTTGTGCTTTAGAAATTACCATGGCAGGCGATGAATGGGTCGAGTGGGCAGACGTCTCTGATCGTTTAAAACTCATGCAAGACGTATTGATGCGTGGGTTAATTAGGAAGCAATCATCATGAAAGTTATCACTACCCTTAGCTTAATGGCGCTGTTGATACAGGGCTGTACAAAAACAGAAGAGGCACCATTACCACCGCGACCGGCGTTGGTCATGCAAGTGGGGCATACGGCGAATAGTGATGAAATGGTGCTGGTAGGCGAAGTAAAGTCGCGTTATGAGTCTAATCAAAGCTTTAGAATTTCAGGCAAAATTATTGAGCGAAAAGCCGAAGTGGGCGATTTAGTTAAAAAAGGCCAACTATTAGCACGCATAGATCCAGCCGATACGCGCTTAAGCTCACAAGCAGCCATTGCCGATGTGGCGTCAGCGCAAGCCAATTATGATTTGGCTAAAGCAGAGGTCGAAAGACAGCGCCAATTAGTGCAGAAAAAATTCATTTCGCAGTCGGCGCTAGATCTACAAGAAGCGCAATTAAAAACAGCTGCTGCTAGATTAAAACAAGCCAAAGCACAAGCAGCCGTATCCAATAATCAGTCTCGATATACGGCACTCAAAGCCGACCGCGATGGTGTGGTTACACAGATTCAAGCAGAGCCGGGTCAGGTGGTCGAGCCGGGTCAAGTGATTGCACAAATTGTCGATCAACAGCAAATAGAAGTGTTGGTGGCAGTGCCAGAATCACGCATGAAAAATGTCAAGGTTGGCGATCTGGTCATGGTGAAGTTATGGGCAGACCGACAGCATTCTTATCAGGCCAAAGTGCGTGAAATCACACCAGCGGCCAGCACAGCGACACGCGCTTTTGATATGCGTGTTGCCGTGCTTGATGCGGACGAACACATTAAGCTAGGCATGACCGCAGGCGTGCGTATTAAGGGCGGGCAGGCGGAAGAAATTATCGTCCCAAGCGCAGCGGTGACACAACGTGACGGTAAAAATATTGTCTGGGTCGTCAGTGAAGCAGGCGTTGCTAATGTCAGAGAGGTGAATATTGGCCCGTTTACTGAATATGGCATTGCCATTAAAGGTGGCCTCACTGCAGGGGAAATGATTGCTATCGCTGGTGTGCACACCCTAGTGGAAGGTCAACAAGTGAAACCAACCCTGCAAGCGGTGGGGAGCAACAATGGCTGAAGAACCCATACAGCCATCAGGCAATCAACGGCAGTTTAACTTATCTGACTGGGCACTAAGACACCAAACCTTGGTGTTGTTTTTCATGCTCATGCTGGTTGTCTCTGGCATGCTGGCTTATACCAAGCTCGGTCAATCAGAAGACCCGCCTTTTACCTTTAAAGTGATGTTGATACGGGCTGACTGGCCTGGCGCGAGTGCGGTTGAAGTTGAACAGCAAGTGACCGATAAAATTGAAGAGAAACTAGAAGAAATTGAAAGTCTCTATTACTCCAGCAGCTATTCCCGCCCAGGTGAGTCTGTGGTGTTTGTCGTTGTTAAGGATGACACCTTCTCGGACAAAATCCCTGATATTTGGTATCAAGTGCGTAAAAAAATCGGTGATATTCGACACACCTTTCCAGAAAACTTACGCAGCTTAACGTTTAACGATGAGTTTAGTGATGTCTACGGCACCATGTATGCTTTAACAGGCGATGGTTTTGATAACTTTGCATTAAAAAAACAAGCTGATTTGATTCGGCATGAACTGCTGAAAACGCCGGATGTGGAAAAGGTCAATTTCTTCGGCGAGCAAAAGCAGCGCATTTATATTGAGCTCTCAAATGCCAAGCTTGCAACTGTCGGGTTAAGTCCAACGCAATTAATTGGTGTTTTGCGGGCACAAAATGCAGTGGTGCAGAGCGGTACTTATTCTTCGCCCACAGAGCGCATTCGGATAGCAGTCTCTGGGCGTTATCGAACCTTGGAAGAGTTGCGGGAAACGCGATTACGGGTTGGCAAACAAGACTTCAAAGTAGGTGATGTCGCCCGCGTTTATCGCGGATACGAAAAACCACCTAAAGACACCGTGCGCTATAACGGACAAGCAACCTTGCTTATTGGCGTGAGCATGGTTGAAGGTGGCGATGTGATTCAACTGGGTAAAGCATTGTCTGAAAAAATGCGCAAGATAGAAAACAGCTTGCCGGTTGGACTCAACATTCAAACCGTGACCTCTCAGTCAGATATTGTGGCTGCTTCTGTGAATGATTTTGTCGGCTCCTTGGTTGAAGCGTTGGTGATTGTGTTGGGCGTTAGCTTACTTTCCCTCGGGTTAAGAACGGGATTCGTGGTGGCCATTTCTATTCCTGTTGTGCTGTCAGCAACCTTCTTAATGATGTATTTGTACGGTATTGGGCTGCATAAGATATCACTCGGCGCACTTATTTTGGCATTAGGCTTGTTGGTTGATGATGCCATTATTGCGGTCGAAATGATGTCGTCAAAAATGGAGCAAGGTTGGGATAGAATTAAAGCTGCATCATTCGCGTTTAATTCCACTGCGATTCCGATGCTAACGGGCACCATGGTCACAGTTGCTGGCTTTTTACCCATCGCGACAGCAGAATCATCAACAGGTGAATATACCCGTTCGATTTTCCAAGTGTCGGCCATTTCTCTCATGTTTTCATGGGTTGCCGCTGTGATTTTTGTCCCTTACTTGGGCTACCATTTGCTGCCTGATTATTCAAAAGAGCCAAAAGAATCTAAAGTGTTGGCCTGGGTAAAAAGAACGCTTCGGTTGAATGATGACACCCATCATCATGATATTTATAACACCAAGTTTTATCGTTTATTCCGCAGCCTGCTCACGACTTGTGTGCGTTTCCGTAAAACAGTCATCCTGATTACCTTGCTGATTTTTATTGCCTCGGTCGTTGGTTTTGGCAAAGTGCAGCAGCAATTCTTCCCCGACTCTACGCGCTTAGAAATTGTGGTCGACTTGCGTTTAACTGAAGGCGCCTCTTACCAGGCAAGCAACACGGAAGTGAAAAAGTTAGAGCAATGGTTACATGACTGGAATCAGCAGCACGAAGGCTTGGTCAATTATGTGGCTTATGTTGGCACGGGTGCGCCACGCTATTATTTGCCGCTCGATGTACAGCTCCCTCATAGAGGTTTTGCACAGCTGGTGGTTTTAGCAAAAGACCTCGAATCTCGAGAAGCGGTACGTGCTGATTTAATCCAACTTTTCGAGCAAGACTTTCCGAGCTTGCGTGCTTCTGTCAATCGTTTAGAAAATGGCCCGCCTGTTGGCTTCCCTGTACAATTCCGTGTTGATGGGCCCGATATTCCTAAAATACGCGAGATATCACATCAAATTGCTGCCATCATGCGCGAAAATCCTAATTTGATGAATGTACAGCTCGGATGGGAAGAACCAAGCAAAGTCATTAAAGTGACGGTTGATCAAGTCAAAGCACGTTTATTAGGCATTAGCTCGGTCGATGTTTCAAATACGGTGAATGGTGCCATGCATGAATTGTATGTGACCGAATTTAGAGAAGGTAGCGAACGTATTGACCTCGTCGCACGTGGCAACAAACTAGAGCATACCAAGTTATCGCGCTTGCAAAGTTTAATGATTGTCACACCATCAGGCGCAGTACCGTTATCACAAATAGCCACGGTGACTTCAGCATTTGAAGAAGGCGTGATTTGGCGGCGTAACCGCGTACCATCCATTACGGTGCGTGCCAATTTAAGAGGCGATGTTCAAGCGCCTGTGGCATCTGCTCAAGTGGAAGAAAAACTAGGCGATATTAAAGCTCAGTTACCACTCGGCATTACCGTTGAAACAGGTGGTGCAGTCGAAGAATCTAGCAAAGGCGGTGCATCAGTTGCCAAAGGCTTCCCGCTATTTCTCGTCGTGGTGTTAACCTTATTAATGATTCAGCTACAAAGCTTTGCTCGCGTATTTCTAGTTTTATTAACGGCGCCATTAGCATTAATTGGCGTGACAATCGCCCTCTTATTGTTCAACCAGCCGTTTGGATTTGTTGCTATGTTGGGCAGTATCGCGCTTTCAGGCATGATTATGCGGAACTCTGTGATTTTAATTGATCAAATAGAACAAGACAAAGCGACAGGCATGTCTGAATGGCAAGCCATTATTGAGTCAACCATCAGACGCTTTAGGCCAATTACGCTGACAGCCGGCACAGCGATTTTAGCCATGATTCCGTTGACGCGCAGTGTGTTTTTTGGGCCAATGGCGGTGGCGATTATGGGTGGTTTGGCTGTGGCAACTTTGCTAACGGTACTGTTTTTACCAGCACTTTATGCGGCGTGGTTTAGGGTCAAAGTCCCTGATTCGACATCCACATAAATATCACAATAACCATACGTTAAAAAGTATAATGATGATGACAGATATAGGTAGATAATCATGACAACGACACAAATGAACATCGGTAACGAGCAAGCGCGCTTTAATATGATTGAGCAACAAATCCGCACATGGGAAGTGTTAGACCCAAAAGTGCTGCAGTTGCTACATCAGGTACCGCGTGAAAATTTTGTCCCCCAAGCCTATCAAGGCTTGGCTTTTGCAGATATTGAAATTCCATTGGCTTATGGTCAATCGATGCTTTCACCAAAACTAGAAGCACGTATTTTGCAATCACTAGATATTAAGCCGAGCGATCAAGTGCTACATATTGGTACAGGCAGCGGCTACTTTACCGCATTGCTAGCGCAGTTAGCAGCCCATGTCATTTCATTAGATATCAATGCTGAAATTAGCGCGACCGCGGCTTATAAATTGGCAGAAAACAATATCGACAATGTCAGCATTGAATTGGCCAATGGCATTAATGGCTTTAATCAAAGAAAACCTTATGATGTGATTGTGTTTACGGGCTCTTCTCCTGTTGAACCGCCTCATGTGCGCCAACAGTTAGCTGTCGGTGGCGTGATGTTTCTAACACTAGGCAGTGCGCCAGTGATGGAAGCCACCTTGATTGAGCGGGTGTCAGAAACGGCGTTTAGAGAAACCGTATTATTTGAAACCTGTATGCCAGAACTGGATAACGCGACACAAGCCAGTGGTTTTGAATTTTAAGATAAGCATGCGCTATTTACTTGCCTTATTCGTGTTGTTTAATGCGGTTGCATTTGCAGCACCTAGTACCCAGCAGCAAAACCTGCTGGACGTTTATCAGCAGGCACTAGCTAATGATCCAGAACTAGCTTCAGCGTTAAACGCCAATAAAGCCGCACAAGAAATCATTGAACAAGGCAAAGCTTTATACCGCCCAACGGTTAACTTTAATTTAAGCGCGAACAACTCACATACTAGGATTCGTTATTTGGATGGTGGCATTCCATCAGGCCGCTCAAATTTTGATACCTATCGCGCAGGGGTTGAAGCACGTCAGCCCATTTATCGCAAAGAAAACTTGGTACAGATGGACCAAGCCAAAACACAAGTCAGTCAAGCTGATAAGCAATACCACTTAAGCCAACAGGCCTTAATTTTGCGCGTGACGGAAGCTTATTTTAATGTGCTAGTTGCGCAAGATAAGATTGATTTAATACAAGCACAAAAGGCCGCTATTCAGCGTCAGCTAGAACAGGCAAAAGCAACGTTTGAAGTTGGGACTGCAACCATTACGGACGTAAACGAAGCACAAGCGCGCTATGATTTGATTGTGTCGCAAGAAGTCGCGGCGATCAATGAGCATCAAATTTCAAAGCGTGCTATTCAAGCCATCACTGGCGTGCCGCCAGGTGCATTAGTCACAATAAAATCTGATTTTATCGCCGCGCCACAGCAGCAAAACATGGAGGCTTGGCAGGATATTGCACAGCAAAACAACCTGAATGTACAAATTCAACAAGATGCCTTAACACTGGCTGAACAAGGCGTTGAGCTGGCGAATGCAGGCCATCATCCAACATTAGACCTAGTTGGTAGCTATACGGATAGTTACAGTAACGGCAGCCCATCCGTGTTTAGTGCGGGTAACCAGCTCAAAAATACAACCATTGGCTTGCAGTTAGACATCCCGCTTTATAGCGGAGGGGCAACCAGTTCAAAAGCACGTCAAGCCGTGCATAACAAACAAAAAGTGCGCGATGATTTAGCGTTAGCTAGACGGCAAACAGATTTAGAAACGCAGCGCCACTACTTGAATTTAGATACCAGTGTTGCGCAAGTGAAAGCGCTAGAGCAAGCACTAGTGAGTAGCCAAAGCCAACTGGACTCAACCAAGCTAGGCTATGAAGTGGGTGTGCGAACCAGCGTCGATGTACTGAACGCACAGCAACAATTTTATTCTGCAAAACGCGACTTATTACAGGCGCGCTACAACTATTTAGTCAATATCATCCGGCTTAAGACTGCCTCCGGTTTGGTGGCGGAGGCTGACCTTGTTGAGATTAACCAACAACTATTAACCGCAGCCCCTAATAAGGCTGATCAATAATGACGACTGCTAAGGTTTTGCAAAGCCAATTAGTCATTATTGATGTGCAAGAAAAGCTTTGTAATGTGATGGCAGAAGCCGAGATGCAAGTGGTGAACAAAAACTGCAGCACACTCGCACAAGCTGCGACGATGCTCGATGTACCGATGGTGGTCACAGAGCAGTACCCCGAACGCCTAGGCAATACCACACCAGAAATTGCGCAATATATTGGACATGCCAGTCCTATTGCTAAAACAGCATTTAGTGCCTGCGCAGAGCCTAAGTTTAAATCTTATTTACAACGCGATAAATCACATGTTGTGCTGGTGGGTTTAGAGGCGCATATCTGTGTGCTGCAGACGGCGATGGATTTACTAGCCGCTGGCAAAAAAGTGTTTGTGGTGGAAGACGCCATCATTTCACGCAACCCTGATAATAAACGCAATGCCCTCGCGCGCTTAGCGGCAGCAGGATGTACTGTGACGAATACAGAGTCCGTCGTATTCGAATGGTTAGGCAATGCCAACCACCCTGCTTTTAAGGACGTTTCTAAACTGATTAAATAGAGAGTACCTGAGAATGACTTGGCAACGGCTAGTTTTTGTACTCCTTATTGCTTACGGTGCTTTTAACTATTTCAGCCAAACATCCAATCAGCAATTTGTAGCTGACCAAACGGGCTCTACTGATGACGTCAAGATGAATGGCTATCAGATTAAAGCCTTAGCGCCATTTAAACTGCAGGCACGTGTGCTTTCCAGTAAGCAGTATTTTTCTGACCGAGGCGCTGATTTAGCGCCCGTTGATCTTGCGTTAGGCTGGGGCCCAATGTCAGATTTATCTATCACCAATCAAATATCAATCTCACAAAGCAATCGTTGGTATCGCTGGCGTGTGAGTCACTTTCCTATCCCAAGACGCGAAATCGAGAAGCATAGCGCTAATATGCATTTGATTCCTTCTACCCCAGAGATTGCCGCTGCGATTAAAGCCGCTGAAACAGGCCGCATGGTCGAGTTCACGGGCGACTTAGTTGAAGTGACAAGTGCCGATGGACATTGGCATTGGAAGAGTTCGCTAACAAGGGATGATACCGGCGCAGGTGCTTGCGAACTGGTGTTAGTAAAATCGTTTAGGCAACTTTAAGCCGTCGCTGGCAATGTTTGTTTGATTAGCGCCATCATCTTGTCTGTCGCGCCAGTGGCTGATTGACTATAAGCGAATGCTGCCTGGCTCATGGCCTCTCGTTGTAGCTCATCATGCATGAGCACTTCAATTTGTTGGTGCAACTGCTTGACGTTGCTGACGCGAATCGCCGCCTTGTTTTCTATCGCATTGATGGTGGCTTCGGTAAAGTTATAAGTATGGTCACCAATTAAAATCGGCTTAGCCATCATCGCCGCTTCAATTAAGTTTTGCCCACCAAAGTCTAATAAGCTGCCACCAATAAAAGCAAAATCACAAGCGGCATAATAACTAAAGAGCTCGCCCATGCTATCGCCCAAAATCACCTGCGTGTCTTTTGACACAGGCTCTGTCAGCGCCGAGCGCCGCACAAAAGTCGTCGCTGACTGGCTGAGTATGCTGGCGACATCATTAAAACGTTGTGGGTGCCTCGGCACAATGACCGTGAGCACATCTAAACCACGCACGGCATCCAAAATGAGTGCCTCCTCGCCCTCTCTCGTGCTGGCGGCTAAAAACACTGGCCGCTTAGTACCAAATAGCTTGCGCAATGCCTTGCCATCTTCAACGGCATCTGTGGGTGGCGTCACATCAAATTTCAAATTACCCGCCACCTCAACATGACGTGCGCCTAAGCGAGTTAAGCGATTGGCATCAGCCTGCGTTTGCGCCGCGACATCGCTCAGGCTGGCTAAACCATTGCGCACCAGTTTGCCTAGTTTGCTATAACCGTTTGCTGATCGCTCAGACAATCTGGCGTTGAGTAGCAACAGCGGGACATTGGCTTTTTTGGATGCGGCAATTAAATTAAACCAAAGCTCGGTTTCCATCAGCAGGCCAATTTCTGGTTTAAAGTGCTTTAAAAACCCACGCACCGCAAATGGCAAGTCATACGGCAAATAAACGCGCTGCACAGTTGAGCCGAACAACTTCACGCTTGCCTCTCGTCCTGTTGGTGTCGTGTGAGTAATTAAAATCTGGTGGTTGGGATACGTTTGCTTCAGCGCTTTAATCAGTGGCGCAGCCGCATGCGTCTCGCCAACTGAAACACAATGCAGCCAAATCACAGGCTTGTCTGGTGTTTGTGTATAACGACCAAAGCGTTCACCCCAGTGCTGCCAATACGCGGGCTGCTTTAATCCGCGCCAATAGAGTTTAATCGGCACAAAAGGCAGGCTTAAATAAAGCAAGAGCGTGTAAAAAAATCTTGGCATGCCGCATTTTCTCATAAATTATGCTTTTGCTCTCGCTGCAAAAATACAAAAGCATTTCTATATAACCTTTTTCGATAGAAAAAATATTTTTTATACTGTTTTTTTATGTTGGTAACCACTCACATTGCCGCCAGCCCATTGATTACTTAAGCAGGCGCTTTTTCGCCCAAATTTGGTGCAAAAAATTAATTGCTAAAAACGGTTGCATAACACACGATAAAGGCATAAATTATCACTCGCGGCACAATATATTGTGTTCAGGAGATTCTTTTTTCGCTGAAAAACAATGAATATTCAGCGAAATCAAAAAGTTACATAAAACGAATAGATAAGCACTGTATAACAACAGTAAAAGTAAAAATAAGTACGGGAGTAAGTGAATGCTAAAAGCGGTAGAGTCAGCCAAAAAGTCCAATGCAAAAACGGATACAAAAGACAATCAAGAAATTCCAATGCAGTCAGTTTCATTGGATATATGGGATAAAAAATATTGTCTTAAAACCAAAACGGGCGATCAAGTTGATAAAAACATGGATGACTCTTACTCACGGGTAGCTAAAGCGCTATCTGATGTTGAAGAGACAAAAGAAAAACAAGCAGAATGGAATGAAAAATTCCTTTGGGCATTACGTCACGGTGCTATTCCCGCAGGCCGCATTACTTCAAACGCCGGTGCTTTAGAGCACAAACCAGCGACTTCAACCATTAACTGTACCGTTTCAGGCGTGGTGGAAGACAGCATGGACGCTGTGCTGAATAAAGTGCATGAAGCAGGCTTAACGCTTAAAGCTGGTTGCGGTATCGGTTACGAATTCTCTACTTTACGTCCTAAAGGTGCTTTTGTTGCAGGTGCAGGCGCAGTGACTTCTGGCCCACTATCCTTCATGGATATCTACGACAAAATGTGCTTCACCGTCTCATCAGCAGGTGGTCGTCGTGGCGCACAAATGGCCACATTTGATATCAGCCATCCAGATGTGACTGACTTCATTAAAGCAAAACGTGAAGATGGTCGGTTACGCCAATTCAACCTGTCATGCTTGATTACAAAAGAATTCATGGAAGCCGTGAAAGCAGACGCTGACTGGAAGCTGGCTTTCCCAGTCACAGAAAAAGAAGCGATTGTTGATGGCTTAAACGTTAATGATGAAACACAAGTGGTTTGGCGCGAATGGCCAGTGAAAGGCCAATACCTCACCAAAGACAAAGGCGTAGATGCTGGTAAAGTGGCTTGCCGCGTTTATAAAACCATTAAAGCTCGCCGTTTGTGGGATGTGATTATGTCCAGCACATACGACTTTGCTGAGCCAGGCTTTATCCTGATTGATCGTGTGAATGAAATGAACAACAACTGGTTCTGCGAAAACATTCGCGCAACCAACCCATGTGGTGAGCAACCATTACCACCATACGGTGCCTGCCTACTTGGCTCCGTTAACCTGACTAAGTTTGTGAAGAACGCCTTTACTGATGAAGCCTATTTCGACTTTGACGAATATCGTGAAGTTGTCGGCATCTTCACCAGAATGCTCGATAACGTCGTCGAAATTAACGGTTTACCACTAGAAAAGCAGCGTGAAGAAATCGCCCGTAAACGCCGTCACGGTATGGGTTATCTAGGGCTAGGCTCAACGCTTACCATGATGAAAGTTAGATACGGTGATGAAGATTCACTTAAATTCACTGAAGAAGTCACACGCATCATGGCAGAAGTCGGTTGGGAAACAGGTATTCAGCTTGCAGAAGAAAAAGGCGCTGCGCCAATCATGGATGAGAAATTCACCGTGACAGCAGACATGCTTGCTAAGCGCCCAGAAATGGCAGCTGATGGCATTAAGGTTGGTAATAAAATCACGGGTAAAGTATTGCTCGGTAAATACAGCCGCTATATGCAGCAGTTCCCAGTCGGCCTGCGTAACCAAATTGCAGAAAAAGGGGTGCGTTTTACACATCACAGCTCAATCGCGCCAACAGGCACGATTTCACTATCACTCGCGAACAACGCCAGTAACGGGATTGAGCCAAGCTTTGCGCATCACTACAACCGCAACGTCATTCGTGAAGGTAAAAAGAGTAAAGAAAAAGTCGACGTATTCAGCTATGAGCTACTTGCTTACCGTGAATTGATTAACGATAAAGCCATGCCTTTTGGTGAGACAGAAGAAGAGAAACTACCAGACTACTTTATGGACTCATCAACCATTAAAGCCAAAGCGCATGTAGATATTCAAGCGGCCGCACAAAAATGGATTGATAGCTCAATTTCAAAAACCATTAACGTGCCAACAGAATATGACTTTGAAGACTTCAAAGACATCTACCTATACGCATACGACAAAGGCCTTAAAGGTTGCACGACTTTCCGTTACAACCCAGAAGCCTTCCAAGGCGTGTTGGTGACAGAAAAAGATTTGGAAAACACCACTTATAAATTCACCTTAGAAGATGGTACCGAGATTGAAGCCAAGGGGAATGATGAGATTGAATATGATGGTGAGATTCATAGTGCGGCGAACTTGTTTGACGCACTAAAAGAAGGCTATTACGGCAAGTTTTAAGCTACTCCGCTTGGGATTGCGTTGTTAAAAATTGATTTTAAATCCTCATGTACAGAAAACGTACACTCCGGTTCAAAATCAATTTTTGCCTAGCACTCCCAGCGCTCGTGACGCTTAAAACACGATGGATAGTCTGAAGAATTTTGAGATGGATGTTAAGAGTAAACAGATAATTAAGTAAAACGTTAAATAGAAGTAAACCCAAATAGGGAAAGATGAGATAGCTCATCAGGAGAGAGAAAAATGGCAATTAAAATTGAAAAGAAAATAACAGCATATAACTTGGTCACGCCAGAAGACAAAGCGGCACAAGAAAAAGCTGCAGAAAAAGAAAGTAATATTGTGGCA
>SPJO01000113.1 GCA_006844635.1 Methylophilaceae bacterium
ACTAGACAAGGTAAATGGAAAAACAAAAGAACAATTTCAGTGTACACCTTTGTTTGGTTTCTGTAACTAGCCATTTCGGGTTTTTGAATAAATTTGTTTTCTGCCTAAAAATTCACTACTGTGTGCATGTGTTTTGGTTAAGGTGCTTGTATTGAAACGGTTGTTTTTTGCTTTGTGGCCCAGTGCAGAAGTTAGAGATGAAATTGCTGCATTAAATCAGCAGCTTCGTGTGGAGGGTGTTAGAAAACTGAGACCCAGTAACCTACACATGACCTTGTTGTATTTAGGCAATATTGATGCAGCCATGCAGCAGAAAATCATATCAAAGGTGACGCAGATTGCCTGTGCACCGTTCTCTTTTCAGCTGGATGGAATGGACTTTTGGAAAACACCTAAGGTCATTTGCTTGACCGTGACACAGCAACCTAAGCCATTACTAGATTTGGCTCATCAGTTACGTGGAATATGTCAGCATTACCCGATCCACTTGCACGATCGACCATATCAAGGTCATGTCACCTTAATGCGAAAAGCTAAGCAAGCTTATGCCTTAGACTTTACGCCTATTCAATGGCAAGCTAAATCGTTTGTGTTAGTAGAGTCCATTTCAACTGAGCAAGGTATTCGCTACGAGATATTAAGACGTTGGCCTCTACGTGATGAATAGCCAATGCAGCTACAGTGATTTTCGCAAGTTAGCGGCGGGGATGTTGAGTGACTCTCGGTATTTAGCAATGGTTCTTCTGGCTACTTTAATGCCTTGTTTCGCCAGAATCTCACTGATTTTATTATCGGATAGTGGCTTCTTGGTATCTTCTTCTGCAACCAGTTGCTTAATCAGCGCGCGGATGGCTGTGGCAGAACATTCGCCACCACTGTCGGTAGAAACATGACTGCCAAAGAAGTATTTAAGCTCAAAAATGCCGCGCGGTGTCAGCATGTATTTGTGTGTGGTGACACGAGAAATTGTCGATTCATGTAACTCAAGCTCTTCTGCAATCTCTCTTAACACCAATGGGCGCATGGCAATTTCACCATGTTCAAAGAAGTTACGCTGTCTGTCTACAATTGCTTGCGATACGCGCAAAATGGTCGAGAAGCGCTGCTGAATATTTTTAATCATCCAGCGGGCTTCTTGCATCTGATTTTGTAAATACTGACCAGAGTTTCCTTTGCTACCTTTCAAAATATTGGCATACAATTGGTTGATGCGTAATTTTGGCATTACTCCATCATTTAGAGAGGCTACCCATATG
>SPJO01000161.1 GCA_006844635.1 Methylophilaceae bacterium
GTAGTTTTCTTGCTGCAGATTTGTCAGTATTGCTTCTGGTGTATCACCTAGCGCAATGCCTAAGTTATTCACCAAGCTCAACTCACCATTGCTATCTATCTGTGCAAATAATGAGAGCTCTGTATACGCAGGGCCACGGCGAACCAGTGCGCCACCTGAGTTATTACACACGCCGCCAACAATGGAAGCGCCTATACAAGACGAACCAATCACTGAGTGCGGCTCACGACCATAAGGTTTTAAGGTTTCTTCTAAACCAAATAGGGTACTCCCTGGCAAACCGATAATTTGCTTGGCGTTATCAATTAACTGAATCGCATCAATGCGCATGGTGTTGATGATGACAACCGGCCTGTCATAATCATTGCCATCCGGTGTAGAACCACCTGTTAACCCTGTATTTGCTGCTTGCATGATGATGGCAACATCAGCTTGAACACAGGCTTTTAACACTTGCCAGATTTCTAACAATGTCGCAGGCTTAGCGACGAGCAGCGCCTCACCTTCACCAAATCGAAAACCTTTAGTATAAGGCTGCATTTTTGCTGGGGATGTGAGTGTATAAACCGTACCAATTGTATTACGGACGGTATCAATTAAAGCTTGTGTAGTCGGCACCTGTTGTGACATGTATGTCTCAGAAAATCTAATATACAATAGAGTAAGCCCATCTAAACTTCGTTCGACAAGCCTACCCATCAAAAGGATACATTATATCATGTTGACGTTGCCCATTTACCGCTGTGTAAGCAGATGAACACAACATGACCGGTGAAAAGCGTTACAATCATATTATGACGCTACAAAACCACATCGTACGCTTCGCATGCGTATGCAGCTTTTTAATGGTCACGGCTTGTGGCACGAGCGCGAACGTCGAACTGCCTGAAATGGATTTAACGACAATTAAAGGCAACAACATTGCCACGCAAGCGACAGACAAGCGGGTCACCTTGGTGAGCTTCTGGGCAACCAGTTGCAAAAGCTGTGTAGAGGAGATGCCAGAATTGATTAAGACCTATGAAAAATATCATGACAAGGGCTTTGAAGTGTTGGCTATTTCCATGGAATATGATCCGCCCGCACAATTGGTAGCCTATACTGAGCAAGAAGCGCTGCCCTTCCCTGTAGTTCACGATAGCTATGGTGATATTGCCGCACAGTTTGGTGAAGTGCATGCAACACCAACCGCTTATTTGTATAACAAAATGGGGAAACGTGTCGACAAAACTATCGGCGTTTTAAATTTTGAAGAGCTACATTCTTACCTAGATCAGGAGCTAAGCTAAATGTTGTGGGTTAAAGCGTTTCATATTATTTTTGTCACCAGTTGGTTCGCCGGCTTATTTTATTTGCCACGTATTTTCGTTAACCACGCCATGGAAACCAACCCCGCAGCCATTGAACGCCTTACCTTAATGGAACAAAAGTTATACCGCTTTATGTTGCCGCTTGCCGTATTAGCACTTGGCTTCGGTTTATGGTTATGGCTAGGCTATGGCATTGGCGGCAAATGGATGCACCCTAAACTAACTTTAGTATTAGGACTGATTGTTTACCATTGGTATTGCGGCAAAATTATGCGTGACTTTAAAAACGGCAATAATAAACGCGGCCATGTGTGGTTTCGCTGGTTTAATGAAATCCCTGTGATCGCATTAACCGCAACCGTGATTCTCGTGGTGGTCAAACCATTTTAACTTAGGGTTAATCCATGGACATCCTAAACTCAAACTGGCTCATCCAAATGCTGAAAAAATCAGGCAAAACGCCTGAGGCACGCTTATTGAGTTTATTTGATGTGCTAGACGATTGGACAGAAGCACCTGGCATGATCGAGCAATTTAAATCTGCCTCACATGATGGTGCTGATGCCTTAAAAGCTTATTTAAGTTTGGAAGCGGCAAAAGCAGGTGCAGCCATACCTGAAATGCTCGCTACCCAACTGCATATGATGGCAATGTCTGCCATACAAGAAAAATTAATTGGCAACAATCAAGCCGGACTCACACATGCAAAAAGTGCGGCTGATGCTTTAATCAAAGCGCAAACTAAAAAAGAGTTTCATATTGCTCGCACATCCGTTTACGCAATTGCTGCCAGCTTCATTGGTATTTTAGTCGTTGTTGGCAGTCTATTCTTATACAGCCAACAACGCGTTCAGCACACACCTGAATTAGCCAGCAACGATACAAAATTGACGAATGAACCAGTAATCAGCAACCTTACGGCTTCACCACAAAGCACTGTTGCCTTGATGAAGCAGATTGAACAAATGCGTCATGGCAATTGCCGCTTATTAGAAGCCATACAATTACCAGATAAACATAAATCCATCTACTTCCAGAATATTGTACTCGGCCAAATCACGACGGATCCGCTGGAGCAAGAATTGGTTAAAGAAATGCTCAGTAAAATACGCTGCAATTACTCGCCGATGTTAATGAAAAAATCCACTTAACCCGCATGTAGTGTACTGCGCAACCACTCTATACCGCTCTGTATATATCTATGCTATACTGAATTCATGAGTGCGTTAAGAGAGAAAATCTTAAATACAGCAACAGATTTATTTCAGACAAGAGGGATTAACTCTACTGGAGTGGATACGATTGTGGCAGTTGCAGGCACCACTAAAATGACACTCTATAAACACTTCCATACAAAAGAAGGCCTGATTCTTGAAGTGTTGAATAAAAGCCAGCAAGACTTCCAAAACTGGCTTGATGACAAACTGAATAGCAACAGCAAAGCACCGGCAGATAAAATCAAACAGTTATTTGATTTTATTGAAGAATGGGTAACATCACCGAGCTTTCTCGGCATGGGCTTTATCAAAGCATCAGCTGAATTTCCAAATGAAGAAAACCCAATTCACCAACTTTCTTCAAAACAATCACTTGAGTTTAGGCAATATATCAGCAAGCTAGCCAGCGAAGCCAATATTAAGGATGCTGATGGTTTAGCACTACAGCTATCATTGCTGTTTGAAGGTGCCGTACAAGCTGAACAAATGAACCGTGGTTCTGGTGCGATTAAATATGCCAAAAAAGCCGCTAAGCTACTGATTGATGGTGCCACTCATCACTAATTAACTTGCCATAACCACTTGTGGTAAAAGATAATGTTGTTTTAATCTTAAAATAACATTTAATATGCAAACACTTATCTGCGGTTCCCTCGCTTTTGACACCATCATGGTGTTCCAAGACCAATTCAAAAACCATATCCTGCCTGATCAAATCCACAAGCTTAGTGTTGCGTTCTTTGTGCCCGATATGCGTCGTGAATTTGGTGGCACTGCAGGTAATATCGCTTACAACCTACAACTGCTTGAAGGTGACCCACTTATTATGGCGACGGTCGGCGAGGACTTTGCTCCCTATCAAAAGTGGATAGACAAAAACAAACTGTCTAGTGAGCACATCAAAACCATTAAAGACAGTTTCACCGCGCAGGCTTTTATTACCACCGATATTGATGATAACCAAATCACCGCATTCCACCCTGGCGCGATGATGGAAGCACACCAAAATAGCGTTAATGAGACTAAAGAGATTGCACTCGCCATCATTGCGCCAGATGGTAGAGATGGTATGTTCCAGCACGCCAAAGAATGTTTTGATGCCAATATTCCATTTATGTTCGACCCTGGCCAAGGCTTACCAATGTTTAATGGTGAAGAGTTAATGCACTTTATTGAGATGGCCTCTTACTTAGCGGTGAATGATTACGAAGCACAAGTTTTACAAGATAAAACAGGCTTAACATTAGAGCAGCTAGCAGAAAAAGTGGATGCACTCATCGTGACTTTAGGTGGTGAAGGCTCTCATATCTATGCCGATGGTCAACGGCATGACGTCCCAAGCGTTAAGCCTACTGAGATTGTCGATCCAACAGGATGTGGCGATGCTTATCGCGCTGGGCTTTTGTATGGCATTGTCAGAAAATGGGATTGGCCAACATGTGGCAGACTGGCTTCAACAATGGGTTCTATTAAGATAGCTAGCCGCGGTGGTCAAAACCACAAACCAACAAGAGAAGAAATTGAGAACCTTTATAGCAAAGCACTAGTCAAAGAGGTTGTCGATCAGGAAAGCTGACGCCATTGTTTGAAGGAGGCACCATGAAATTATCATCATTATTTTTAATCATTTTTATGTCAATATTTCTCGGTGCTTGTGCAAGCTCCAATTCCGGCAGCGTTTATAAACGTGATGAAGCACGTAAAGTACACACGGTTAAAACAGGTGTTGTAGAAAGCGTGCGCACGGTCAGGTTAGAAGGAACCAAATCCCCCGTTGGTACTGTCGCAGGTGGTGCCATTGGTGGCATTGCTGGTGGCTCGATTGGACATGGCCGTGGAAGTGCGCTGGCAGCAGTTGTTGGTGCGGTCGCAGGTGGTATCGCTGGCTCTGCCGCTGAAGAGGCTGTTACCCGAAAAGACGCACTTGAAATCACAGTGAAATTAGATGGCGGCGGTTTAATTGCCATCGTGCAAGAAGATGACGTCGATTTCAATCCTGGCGACCCTGTTCGCATTGTGGAGAACGGCAGCACATCCCGTGTCACACACTAAAAAACGTGATAAACAGTTCATCAAACTGTCATGTTTCGTTAATCTAAGCTTCATGTAGCTCACATAACATCTCTCATAACTACACGAGAGATGCTTATGTCAGAACAACGGTTTACCCAGTCATTAAACTTAGAGAACTCACTTTCTCTTTCTAAACCCAGCTTACATTTGTCCATTGCGAGAAATGCCGCAGAAGTGGCGGAAGCACAACGCCTTCGCTACAAAGTATTTGCTGAAGAAATGGGCGCGCAAGTCTCAGGCAAAGATGGTTTAGATATTGATGGCTTTGATGCTTATTGTGACCATCTACTCGTGCGTGACACCAACACCCAGCAAGTCATTGGTACTTACCGTATTCTTGGCCCAAAACAAGCAAATGAAGCAGGCAGCTACTACTCCTCTGGAGAGTTTGATTTAAGTCGCATTAGCCATTTACTAGAAAACACAGTGGAAATTGGCCGCGCATGTGTTCATCAGAATTATAGAAGTGGTGGTGTGATCACCCTACTCTGGGCGGGCTTAGCACAGTATATGAAAGTACATGGCTACGAACATATGATTGGTTGTGCAAGTGTTCCAATGAGTGATGGTGGGCATGCAGCAGCATCCTTATACACACGGCTCAAGGAAAAGCATATGGCACCTGCCGAATACCGTGTATTTCCACATGTGCATCTACCGATCGACTCATTGAATACAGAAATCGATGTTGATTGCCCTCCACTGATTAAAGGCTATTTGAGACTCGGTGCAAAAATTTGCGGCGAACCCGCATGGGACAGCTATTTCAATACAGCAGATATGCTGGTAATGTTATCTCTTTCTAATATGAATAAAAGATACGCAGCACACTTCTTAAGATAACATTTGCAAAAAACGCATTTCCTCACCATCCTATACCGCATTGCTATGGTCGTGCTGCATATTGCAGTAGGCGTATCCGTGCTTGCGACTATCTGGGTATTTTGCGAGCAAACAACGAGAGACAAGCTGGTTCGGTGGTGGAGCAAAGGACTGCTTTGGCGCTTTAATATTAAAATCGTCACTTTTGGCCATGCGCCTAACGGTGTAGACAAAAACTGCATGGTACTTGCCAACCATATTTCATGGATTGATATTCATGCGCTCAACAGCGTCACCCCTGTTCGATTCATTGCTAAATCAGACATCAACACTTGGCCTGTATTTGGCTACCTCGCGAGAAAATCAGGGACTATTTTCATCAATAGAACCAGCCGCAAAGATACTGCGCGGATTGTTGAAACTACAGCGGAGATTCTAGCAAAAGGCCACAACGTTGCGTTCTTTCCTGAAGGCACAACAACCGATGGCACAGAGCTCGCCCACTTTAAAAGCAGTATTGTACAAGCGGCAATCAATGCACAATCAAAGATTTACCCATTAGCGCTACGTTACCCAAATCCAGATGGTAGCATTAATCCTAAGCTCGCTTATGCTGGAGAAACCACGATGGCAGAGTCTATGATGCAAGCACTACGCACCAAACAACCCGTTGTAGAACTACATTTCTTACCGACCATTGATAGCCAAAACGGCAGCCGACAAGCCATTACCCAGCAAGCGTATCAAGTCATTGCAACAACATTAAACCTTTAAGATATTGTCGCGCGAATCTGACGGGACTTGCGTAATCGCTTTCGTTTCTAAACACATTGCTGTGAGTTGGCCACCCCATAAGCAACCAGTATCTAAAGCATAGATATTGTCACGTTGCTGTAAACCTAAGGCAGACCAATGGCCAAAAATAATTGCTTGATGGCAGGAAGCTCTATTCGGCATATCAAACCACGGTAGCAAACCTTTTGGCACATCAGCCAGTTCACCCTTGAAATCAAAATCTAATGCACCTGAAGACTTACAAACACGCATCCGCGTCATGGCATTGGTAATCACGCGTAGCCGATCATGGCCTGTTAAATCATCATCCCATCGATTCGGTTTATTGCCATACATATGCGTTAAGAATTGTGGGTAGTCATCCGCCTGTAACGCCTGCTCAACTTCTTTTGCATAGCCTAGGGCTTGGTCGATATGCCATGCTGGCAACAAGCCCGCATGCACCATTGCATAGTCTGTATTCGCCACCATCAGTGGTTGATGACGTAACCAAGTAAGCAGTTCATCAACATCTGGGGCATCCAGTATCGGTTGTATTGTATCGCCACGATGTGGCTTCCTAATACCATGCGCCACAACGATGGTATGCAAATCATGATTACCCAACACAGTCGTGATATTGTCTTTGTGTTGAAAACACCATCTCAACACTTCAAGCGAACCACTCCCACGGTTGATTAAGTCACCAACCAACCATAGACGATCTGATGTTACATCAAAGTCTATGCGTGTCAGTAGCGCTTGAAATGCATGATAGCAACCCTGAATATCACCTATCGCATAAGTAGCCATCAGCGTTGCTTCAGCGTTTGATTATTTTGCTTCTGCTTGAGGCGGGGTGAAGTTAGCACCTGATTGGTTTGCCATGACAGCCACTGCTCGCGCAATTTCGAGGTCCGTCAAATCTGGGTTGCCACCACGCGCTGGCATGGTGCGGATACCGTTAATGGCATTATTCGTTAACGTTTCATAGCCTTGCACAATACGTGCAGCCCAACCAGCCGCATCACCAATCTTCGGTGAGTTCATCATGCCACTTGCATGACAAGCTGCACACGCTTGCTTAACGACTTCATCACCCGTCATATCCACATAGTTCGTTCTATCCGGCGCTACTTCAACTTGCGCTAGCGGCTTAATGTTATTAGCAACATCAATCACTGGTGCTGGCATTTCAACCGCATTGGTTGTGATCATAAAATAAAGCACAAATATTGGCGCAATCAAGCCGCCCAATATTGCAATGATTTTTTGTAATAGACTTACGCTAGAAGCTGCATTTGCACTGTCACTCATGATGTAGACCCATCGTTATTTCAAAAGCACATTATACCAGTAAGGTCTAGAAAATAGCTTGATAGACCACCTACAGTAGGGATCGTTTGTTATAATCCGCCTCAAGCGCTCGTAGCTCAGTTGGATAGAGTGTCAGTTTCCGAAGCTGAAGGTCGTGGGTTCGACTCCCGCCGGGCGCGCCATATAATCTTTACGTTGTTTCTGGCGTCACCGTCACTTTTACTTTCAATTTTTGCTCTCCCCCACCCAACACAACACCACGCATCGGCGACACATCACTGAAGTCTCGCCCCCAAGCGACCGTAATATGCTCATGTTGCACTAAACAATTGTTTGTTGGGTCAAAATCAATCCAACCATGGTTCGGTGAAAAAATCGACACCCACGCATGTGAAGCATCAGCGCCGACCAAGCGCGGCTGTCCAGCAGGCGGATGCGTCAAAATATAGCCACTGACATAGCGGCAAGAAAGCCCAATAGACCGCAACGCACCGATCATCAAATGGGCAAAATCCTGACAAACCCCGCGCTTACCAGCCAAAACCTCATCTAATGGTGTCGAAACATCCGTTGCACGTGGGTCAAACTCAAACGCTTGATAAATTTGTTGCGTGAAGGCCATGGCTGCATCAATTAGAGGTCTACCTGACGTAAAACATGTTAAAGCAAAATCAGCCAATGCGTTACTACATTGAATTTTTGGTGATGTATAACAATAATTCATCGCCTCTAAATAGCGCGCACTGTCTCCATGCAGCAAAGCGTTCACCTGCTCCCAAGGCTGATCATTTTGTAGCAAGTCAGACAAACTTGGTCTCGTTTGTAGCTGTACTGCAAATGAAGAGTGTATGACTAACTTCTCATGCGGCTCTAAAATCGTTAAAAAATCACTCGAGTTACCAAAAAAATCTTGCCGTTTAGATTGCTCAGATGGTGCTGGGTCGCAACGCAACTGATGGGATAAAGACCGCTGGTAATTAGTATCACGCGGCACCATATTCAACTGTTGGTATGACTGCGTCACATTACTTTCGTACTGATAAATCGTTTCGTGTTCAACTTGATAACGCATATTAGTAGCCTGCTGTAGAGTGCGCGCTGGTGTAACTAAAGAACCTTAAGCTGAGCCTGTCTGATACTGTCAGCGTCGCTTGATACATAGCATCTAATAACTGGATTAAAGCAGGGTCTTCAGCATGATAGTGCTGATCAATATCCATCAACAGCAACTGTTCCCAGCACTGTTTTAACGGTACAGCAATACTCCCCATGCTATCTTCAGCACCCATTTCTTCTAAATATTGCACTAAACCTTTTAATTGAAATACCACTGAATTGGGGTTGCGCTCATCAAGCAATAGTAAGTTTAACGTTGGCATCCATTCTGGTCGAGCCGTATAACGTGCACGATAAGTCACTAGATTGTTACTGATATCCAACACCCAGTCTAAATTACTATGCGATGGCATTTTTAATGCCAGTGACAGTAGCATACTCATAAACTGCAAGCGTTCTAGTCGCCGTCCTAACGACATAAACCGCCAACCCAAATCACGTGTCATCCAATCCATCGCATAACCACTAATGGCAACAAAGTGTTGAATGGCAAATTCCAATTGTGCCGAAACACCTTGCAAATCTTGACGCTGCGGGTGCTGTGTAAACTGCGTAAGCAATGCATTGACCGTTTGCCAGTGACTCGTTGAAATACGCTCACGCAGATTAAACGCTTGTTGATAATATTGCTGCACACCTGAAGCAAGGCTGTACGGTTCTGATGAAAACACCGCTTCAATTAACAATGGTTCTAATTGCGCATCAGATAACGCAGGCGCCTCTGCTTGTTTCGATTTGGGTTTAGGCAATAACTGAAACCAACGACACAATGCTTGAATCGTCGGCCACTCACCTTCCCGTTCATCAGGTGAATAGGCCATCAATGACTGTATCATCATGCGCAACACCATGCTTTTTTGTAGATTCCGTACAGAGTAACGCCCATACCAGTACAAATTTTCTGCCATCCGGCTGGATAACAGCGTATTTTCATAAACAAGGTCCTGACTAGTGTTGGTCTGTCCCAACAAACTAAATGGCGGCTGCACATATGGTGAGCGCACCCATACATCCTTACTCGTTCCACCACGCTGCATGGTGACGATACGCCCATCTTGCGTACTCGCCACTCGCGCTAACCCACCTGGCATAATGGCGTAACCATTCGGGGTAGCAAATGCATACACACGCAAGCTGACCGCACGCGACTGCACACTGGCATTCGACTGTTGCATCCCTTCTTCTGGAATTAAAGTAGGTGCTTGAGAAATTGCCACCTGCTCTTGTGCGATATAGTGTTCTGGGTTTGCCTGTATCGCTTCGATTAAGTCAGCCTTTTCTGCTGCATTCAAGTCTTCACCAAAAACAGGTCGGCTTTCCGCTTGTGCATAAGCCGGTTTAATCACTAATTGCGCAAGGTTCTCTGTCACATAGGCCATCGCGCTAGGCTCACCACACCACCAAGTTGCCACCGATGGCATGCGCAACTTTTCACCCAACATTGATTCGCATAGCTTAGGCAAAAAGCCCAACAAAGCTCCAGACTCTAATAGATTAGCACCTAATGCATTGGCAACTACCACATTACCGCGCCGGGCCGACTCTGCTAATCCTGCAACCCCCAATAACGAAGTGGCATTAAACTCCAACGGATCGCAATAGTCATCATCGATACGTCGCAAAATCGCATGCACCGGCTTTAAGCCCTCAATGGTTTTGAGCCAAACAACCCCATTACGTACAGTCAAATCATTACCCTGCACCAATGGGTAGCCTAAGTAGCCAGCCATAAATGATTGTTCATGATAGGTTTCGTTATAAGGGCCTGGCGTTAGAATCACAACCAGCGGCGACTCGCCATCACTCAAAGGGGGCAGATTAGCGACTGTTGCTGACTGGTTTTGAGCAGCGCGTCGGCCCCAATGCGTCAGGCTGTCTCGCATGCTGGCAAAAAAACCACTTAAACGCTCAACATTGAGCTCACGAAATAATGTTGGGAAAGCACTCGCGACAATCGTACGATTCTCCAGTGCATAACCCGCACCTGTTGGCGCCTGTGTCCGGTCTGAAACCACCCACCATTGTCCATTCGGCGCGCGTGCAATATCGACTGCATAGCTATGTAAGGCAATATTGTCATAATGCGCCATGCCAACGCAATCACGTAAAAAACCATCATGTCCATAGACTAATGCTGGTGGTAACTGGCCTGTTTTAAGCAACTGCTGTCCGCCATAAATATCCAGCAAAATCTGATTCAATAAAGTGGCCCGCTGTGCAACAGCTCCTGCGATATGCTGCCACTCATCCTGCGGCAACATCAATGGCAATACATCCAAATCCCACGGGCGTTGTAAGCCATGTGTATCTGCATACACATTGTAAGTCACCCCATTATCCTGTACTTGGCGTTGAACAGACTCCATCCGTTTACGCAATTGTTCAGGACTAAGTGTCAAGAGACTCTGGATAAAAGGTTGCCAGTGGGCGCGCGGCTGACCTGTTTCATCTAGCAGCTCATGGTAATGATCGCCCAGCGCCAGCTGATTAAGCATTGATTGCAACATGGAATTAATCGAATTAACTAAATGGGCTTAGTTTAATTGACCTGCCATCTCAGGTCTAGCGTAAACGGATAATGTGGATTGCGCACTTCATCTTTGACCTTCACTTCCCCTGGCGTATGTCCATGATCCCAGAAACGTGCAAATCGTCTTGCTTCTGCTTCGTTTGCATTCACAGGAAATGTATTGTAATTCCGTCCACCGGGATGCGACACATGATAGGTACAACCGCCTAATGACTTATTCGACCACGTATCGACGAGATCAAACACTAGTGGCGCTTGTACATCGATTGTTGGGTGTAACGCTGACCAAGGGCTCCATGCTCTAAAGCGAACGCCTGCAACATATTCGCCAGCCGTACCCGTTGCCTGCAACGGTAGTTGACGACCATTGCAAGTGACCGCATGGCGACCTTCTGTTAGGCCTCTCACGCGTAGCTGCATCCGCTCAACAGACGAATCCACATAGCGCGCAGTGCCGCTACCTGCCATTTCCTCACCCAATACATGCCAAGGCTCAATTGCTTGACGTAACTCAAGCTCAACCCCTTGGTAAGCCACCGTACCAAACCGCGGGAAACGGAATTCCACAAAAGGATCAAACCATGCTTTCTCGAAAGCATAACCAGCACTGCGTAAGTCATCCACTATATCGGCAATATCCTGTGCAATAAATTGCGGCAGCATCCAGCGGTCATGCAGTTCTGTTCCCCAATGCACCAACTTACCTTCATAGGGTTTCTCCCAAAAACGCGCAACTAATGCACGTACCAACAAGCTCTGCAGAAGACTCATTTGCGCATGCGGCGGCATCTCAAAAGCACGGAACTCAACTAAGCCCAATCTTCCAGTCGGCCCATCAGGTGAGTACAGTTTATCAATGGAGAATTCAGCACGATGTGTATTCCCAGTCAAATCAACCAATAAATTTCGAAGCAAGCGGTCGACTAGCCAAGGCTGTTTACTTTCTTCGCCCGGGGTTAACGCTTGCGCCATTTGCTGAAATGCAATCGACAGTTCATACAAGTTATCATCACGCGCTTCATCTACACGCGGCGCCTGACTGGTCGGACCGATAAACGCCCCAGAAAATAAATACGATAAAGACGGATGGTTTTGCCAGTAAGTGATTAAGCTGCGCAAGACATCGGGCCGCCGTAACATCGGGCTGTCTGCCGCTGTTTCCCCGCCTAGGGTTAGGTGATTACCGCCACCCGTTCCTGTGTGGCGTCCATCCAGCATAAACTTCTCCGTGCCCAAGCGACATTGCCTAGCTGTTTCATACAAAACATTCACATTTTCAACCAAGGTTTTCCAAGTTTTTGCTGGGTGTACATTCACCTCAATCACCCCAGGATCAGGGGTGACACTGAGTAAAGTTAAGCGATGGTCACGTGGTGGGGTATAGCCTTCAATACGTACTTTCAGCGATAAGCTTTCTGCGGTTTGTTCGATAACCCGTAATAAATCTAAATAGTCTTCCAAACGTTCCACTGGTGGCATAAAGATCGTTAAGTGCCCATCACGCACCTCTACGCATAACGCCGTATGGATGACCTCACGTGCCTTGGGCAGTTTACCCTTATGCTTGCGCCGCACTTTTGTTTTATTGCCTTTTTCCAGCTTCTGTTTTTCTTCAAACGGGTCTAATGGAAACGTTGGGTCTATGTCCTTGGGTAGTTTCTTTGGCAAGCTATCTAATGGCAAGCGCAAACCGACAGGAGAATCACCTTCCACCAAATACAAGTTTTCGCGCTTTAATGGCCATTTACTGGTTAACCACTCTCCCGCTTGTTTACTTTCATTAGGTTTCAGTGGCATCACAAAACCAACAACTTGCCCTAAATCACCTTCAAGCAATTCTGCTAGTCGCTTGCGATCACGGCTATCCGTTAAATCAGCATCTAATGGGTTAACATTATTCGGTAATTGCTGCTCTTTTTGAGTATGCAGCAAAATATCTTCATAGGCCGGAATCACACACGCTTGAGGAAAACCTAATTGACCCGCTAAGTGCTTAACAAAATCTGCTGCCACCTCAGATGTATAGCCTTCAGCAGTTGTTTCACCACTCAATAAATTTGCATTTTTCCAGGCTGGCTTACCATCCTTACGCCAGTACAAGTTGATTGCCCAGCGGGGCAGTGGCTCCCCTGGATACCACTTACCCTGTCCATAATGCACAAAACCATTCTTAGAATAGACCTCCTGCAACCGCATGGCCAATTCGCCTGCAACCTTGCGTTTATCATCGCCTAAGGCTTGCGTGTTCCATTGATCGCCATCCATATCATCAATCGATACAAATGTCGGTTCTCCACCTTGCGTCAATCGGACATCCATTTTTTTCAACTGCCGATCAACTTTGTTGCCTAATTTATAAATGGATTGCCATTGTGGCTCACTATATGGTTTGGTGACCCGCGGATCTTCATGAATCCGCATCACCGACATCTCATGAGCAAACTCCACCTCTGCTTGATCAGTAAATCCAACAATAGGTGCTGCAGAGGTTGGTAGTGCCGTACAAGCAAGCGGAATATGGCCTTCTCCAGCTAACAAGCCAGAGGTTGGATCCATACCAACCCAACCTGCTCCAGGAATAAATACTTCTGTCCAAGCATGTAAGTCCGTGAAATCCACATCTGTGCCGCTAGGCCCATCAAGTGCTTCAACATCCGCCTTCAATTGAATTAAGTAGCCAGAAACAAAACGTGCAGCTAACCCCAAATGACGCATTATCTGCACCAACAACCAAGCTGAGTCACGGCAAGATCCCGTGCGCTTTTCTAGCGTTTCTTCTGGCGTTTGAATCCCAGGTTCCATACGAACCAAATAGCCAATATCCTGCTGCAATTGCTGATTAATTGAGACTAAAAAATCTACAATCCGCATATCAGGTTTAATCAAGTTTCCCCTAGCGTGGTCTAAGCAACGCTTTAATAGCGGCCCTACTTCATCAGTCTGCAGATAGCTATTCAGCTCAAATGTTTGTTGCTCCGTGTAATCAAACGGGTAATGCTCAGCATATTTTTCAACAAAAAAATCAAACGGATTAATGACCGTCATGTCTGCCACTAAATCGACCGTAAAATCTAATTCACGCACCATTTCAGGGAATACATACCGCGCAATATAATTACCATATGGATCTTGTTGCCAGTTAATAAAGTGCTCAGCTGGGTTGACTGTTATTGAATAGGAATCAATAGTCGTGCGAGAATGCGCTGCAGGCTTTAAGCGAACTTCATGTGGAGACAATTTAACCAGTCGATCGAAACGGTAACTAGTGCGATGGTGTAAGGCGACTTTAATAGCCATGCAACTCCTTTAATTTAGCGATGACTGAACAATGCAGGAACTATGCCAGACAAGCTAAGCGCCTATCACCTAACGCCAGAAGAAGCGTACCATTAAGGGCATGCTTAACACTCACCCATGGCTAACTAACTTTGCCCGAAGATAACCGCTGACAGAAGGAATGATGGTGACAAGCATGGAAGCGTCAACAATCGCAGCGATTAAAGAAGCACTATGCCGATTTAATATGTTGGTTTCGATATGCAACCCCAGGCAAGATAGCCAACAAGGGCTTTTGCTTGTAATGGTAAGCGTTCTTTTCTTCAAAACTATTGATTTTCCGCGTCAGGACATGGGCAATCTGATTGATGCTGACATAAGCGATAATTCCACAAATGCCCTACTGCAACAAAACCTGCCCCAAGTACGGTCATGAACTTTTCTCCCCATTCACCAACTACATCCTCACCTAGCAATACCGCTAAAATGAGTAGTAATAGTCCAATAAAACCTAATACCAACAACCGGTAATGTTTGTGTTGTTTACACCCCATTGCTAATGCAAAAATACTCGCAGGAATCACCGCGACCAACATCCACACATGGAAGCGCTCATCATTTAATGGCAACGCTGCCAAACTAGGCAATAACACCACCATTAATGGCAAGATTAAGCAATGAACCGTACACAATAATGATAAGGTTACTGCAAATTTATCTGAGGCTTGTCGTAATGCTTTCATATTGCTTCTCGCGTCATTCTTTACCGTGCCTTACGCACACTGCGCGCATAAGCAATTAATTTCTAGTTGTGGACTAATCAGTTGGTAATCGGCATCTGTTACGGTTTGTTTGAGTTCTAAGATGGTGGATTGGCTAATACTGACTTCTTTAACAGTACTGCATTTTTTACAAATCAAAAATTGTGGCGTGCCGTGCGCATGGTCACAACTAATATGTGCACAAGCAACATATTTATTCGCTATATTAAGTTTATGAACCAAATGCTCACTCTCAAGAAAGTCTAAAATACGGTAGACTGACATTGCAGGAATACGCGCACTAAATGCCGTCTCGCAATAATCTACCAACTCATAAGCCGAAAGCGCTTTGTTAGATTGCACTAAGCCAGACAACACCTGCTTTCGCTTATCAGTTAATCGCGCACCATTTGTTTTACATTGTTGCTCGGCATGCTTTATCACTGCATCTAGTTTATTCATGGTTTTTACCTAAAAATAACCTTTTTACGCTCTGCATTTAATATGCTCCAATAAAATGTTATGTTATAACATAACCTATATTTTTGCAATGTCATGAGATTAGCCTAATAACCAATAAATACTGACTCAAACAAAAAAAGGACATCAAATGATGTCCTTTTTTAATGCAAATAATGCGACAACTAATGCGGCAAAATAATCCAATAATGGTCAACAACCAAAGCAAAAAATAGTAGCATTAAATAGAGAATAGAGTACTTGAATGTGCTTTTCGCCAACGCATCAGAATAATTTTTATACAACTTAATCGCGTACATCATAAAAATCAGATCTAGCAGCAATACAGAAACAAGATAAATCACACCACTCATGCGCATAGCAAATGGAATCAAGGTTACGGCAACTAAAATAATCGTGTAAAGCAAGATATGCAACCTTGTGTACATCTCACCATGTGTGACAGGCAGCATCGGCAGGCCAGACTTCGCATACTCCTCACGGCGATACAGTGCTAATGCCCAAAAGTGGGGGGGTGTCCATGCAAAAATAATCAACACCAATATCCAAGCTTCTGCTGAAACGGAGCCAGTCACAGCCGCCCAACCCAGCGCAGGTGGCATTGCACCAGACAAGCCCCCAATCACGATATTCATAGGCGTAGCAGGCTTTAGAAATACGGTATAAATAACCGCGTAGCCAATAAATGTGGCGAAAGTCAGCCACATGGTTAATGGGTTTACAAAGACATATAGAATACCTAAGCCAATAGAAGCAACAATCGTCGCAAAAATAAAGGTTTGTTTTGAGTTGATTTGTCCCGTTGGTAGTGGCCGTGCTCTTGTGCGAGCCATTTTCGCATCAATCTTTTGCTCAATTAGGTGATTGAAAGCAGCAGCCGCACCCGAAGCCATGGCAATACCGATTGTGCCGGCAAATAAAATTTGCAGCGGCACCATTCCTGGCGTTGCCAAGAACATACCAATGATTGCAGTAAACACAATCAATGCGGTAACGCGTGGCTTACACAGCGTTAAGAAGCTGTTAAAGTCCGCCTTCTGTCCAAAAGGATTCATGCCAGTTGTTGCACTCATACCAAAACCTTTAATTTCGTTTCTAAAGAATCACACCTACACAATTACAATTAGCGGCGTAGCTCTGTAATTTTTGAGTTTAACACAACCACGGTCATCAATAGCAATGCCGCCACCATGTTATGAGCTACTGCCAACACTGTTGGTAAGTGCAAAACTAGGTTAGCAACACCCAAACCAATTTGCACAATCAGCAATAACAGCATGCTCACAGTTACCGCTGTCAGCTGTGACTGCTTTAGCAGACGCAATCCCAACAGACCCAAATAAATAAATGTCACCAATGCGCCTATACGATGTATCCACTGAATCGCAACATAAGCAGACAATGCCATTGGCTCACCTTCTAAGCTTTCGCCTAATTCACGATGCCAATGGAACGCATTAGCAAAGTCCATTTCTGGGATCCATGCACCATGACAAGTTGGAAAATCTGTACACGCTAACGCTGCGTAATTAGTACTCGTCCAACCCCCTAAGAAAATCTGCACAAGCAAAATCACCATGGCGAACCTAACAAAAAATCGCGCACTACTAGTGACTAAATAGTTTGCTGACATTGTGCCCCAATGTCGATGTGCAATCCATGTCAGAATCGCTAGCGTGGTCATCCCACCCATCAAATGCATCGTTACAATCGCAGGCTTCAATAACATCGTCACAGTCCACATACCTAACACGGCCTGGAAGCCAACAACCCCCACTAGCGCTGTTGGTAGCCAAGGAGAAACTTTCACCTGATTTTTTTGGCGCCATGCTTGAATAAACAAGGCAAACACAAGCAAACCTAAAATACCAGCCACATAGCGATGAATCATTTCTTTCCAGGCTTTACCCTCTTCAACAGGTGATTCTGGATATGTTTCATATGCATGTGCTAATGCATCAGCGCTTTGCGGAACCGTCAATGTTCCATAGCAACCTGGCCAATCTGGACAGCCAAGCCCAGCATCCGATAAGCGCACATAAGCGCCCAACACTACTACACACAGCGTCAACACTGCAGCAAATAAAGCTAATTTCTTAAACATACTGTTTACCCACCCCAAGAAGTCTTCAATAATCTTTTCATGTCTTTACGCAAGCCTTTTGGCTCAACCGCTTGCGGATAATGCATCATCAAATTGCTTTGCGGATCAACGAGGTAAATGCTACCTGTAGGTGCCGCTTGCTCAAATGCTGATACAAATGTTTGTTGTTCTGGCGCATCGGCAGATAAGATAATCAGCTTAGGAAACTTTTCTTGTAGTTGTTGAATACGCGTCGTATCAATATCGCCTTTTAACATTAAAATTCTTTGTATTCGGTCAACGTCTTTATAAAACGTACGATGTATCCGGTTTAACTTATCTACATTCTGTTCGCAAGATTCTGGGCAACTTGCCGCATCAACCATGACAAAACTCCAAATCTTCTGCCACCGATCTGCTGAAAATGTATTGCCTTGAGCGTCTTGCAAACTAGGCACTTCTAAAGCCACCACTGGTGTAACCAAGTTGCCGAAGCTTTTCCCACTTGGTCGGATATCTAAAATATGTAATGTATAGGCCAAAGTGAATGGCAAGACAAACACCAATGCCAGCAATAAAAACATCTTCCTGCCTTTAGCTGCATTCACATCGTCCGTATTCTGGTTACTCATCCTCGTTCTCTTCCTTATTTAATCTCTTCAAATTCAATACAATATAAATCACAAAAAAAGTCGCCGCGAAACCAAACCATTGATAAGCGTAGCCCAAATGCACTTTGACACGGTCTTTTGGGACTGGCCACTCGCGAACAAAGCCACCAGCTTGACTATCTTTGCCTAGACGCACCATATAAGGCTTTACCTTAAAAGGTACCGATGCTTGGTAGCGCTTCATATCAATATGCTGCCAAAGTGGCTGCCAATCTGCAGTATTATCTTGCTCTACCTCTAGCGAAAACACATTATCTAGCGGCACAAAAATATCGCCGACAAACGACTGCTCTCCTGTCGGCGTTTCAATTTCTGGCAATGTACGCGTTGCATTCCCTTTTACCCACCCGCGGTTCACTAATACATAAGTCTCTAAACCACTGACTTTAACTGGTGTAACAACCTGATAGCCTGGCACACCCTGATGCACACGGTTATCCAATAGCATTTGATATTCAGGTGCAAACACGCCTTTGAATGCAACGCGTTTAAATTGCCAGTCATCTTTTTGCGCAATGCTTGATGGTAGAGCCACCGGTTGGTTGGCTAATCCATGATCAATCTGCTGCTGGGCCCTAATTCTTGCCTGGCCTTTATTGTATTGCCAGAGGCCTGCCCAAATACACACAGACACCACTAACAGTGTAGCGAGCGTCATGATGATTTTGGGTTTAAATTGATATCTCATATAAGGTGTTTATCCGATTCGGCAGCTTCAAGCATTGCAAACCTGTTATACAAATCGCATAATGATACGATATTTTTAAAGGGGTTTGTCATGTTATTAAAAGTACTTGTGTTAATCATGTTGCTATTAATCTGCTACAACTTGTTTTCAGCACTCTACACAATGATAAAAGGTGGCAAACATGACACTAAAGCAGTAAAGTCCTTAACTTGGCGGGTTGCTCTCTCTATTGGCCTTTTCTTACTCATTATGCTTGGTTTTTATACTGGCGTTATTGTTAGAACAACAGGCTAAGTAAGAAATCTACGTCACTAATCTTCCTCAGCTAATTTATCCGCTCTATCTTCTGCATTAAAAAAAGAATAAGCGAGCGTCACGGAATGTATCTCTTTTGGCAAGTCTGAGCTAATAAAATAACGTACAGGCATTTCTTTCTCTTCTCCTGCTTGCAAGGTTTGATTGGTAAAACAGAAACACTCCACTTTCTTAAAATACTTTGCGGCCACTTCAGGCACAGTACTTGGCACAGCAGTACCAGCAATTGGCTCTTTCCCATTATTTTTTGCTGTATACGATGTCAATGTGATCTCACCAGGGTGTACTGTCATGCTAGTTTGGTTAGGTTCAAACTCCCAATTTAGACCTGGCATCGTTGTCCCGGTAAAAGTCACTTTAATAGTGCGTGATTTATCGACCTTAATCCCTGCCGTTAACTCTGTTGCTGTTGTATCTCCGCGGCCATTCAAACCAAAGGCTTTACACACAGCATCATATAGCGGCGCGATCGCAAAACCAAAAGCAAGACCAGCTGCTACCACAATAATTAAGTTAAGGGCTAAGCGCTTATTATCAGAGGTGTTCTTTTTATCTGTCGACATTAGTGTGTCCCTGCACCCATATAAAAAGCACTTAGAAAGAAAATTAGCGCCATAGCTGCAATTGTCCATGCAATCAATTTACTATTGCGATTCCGTTTTTTCTCATCAACCATCATATATCCAATCTATTTAACAGCCTACCCTAAGACAAGCTGCAAAGTATTATGTTTTATGTTTGCCAATAAAAAATAACGCCACCAGTATACTGGTGGCGTTATTTTTATTGCTAATTGTTTATAGCCAGTAAATGAATACAAACAATATTAACCATACCACATCAACAAAATGCCAATACCAGGCAACAGCTTCAAAACCGAAATGATCATGAGAACTGAAGTGACCTTTTAATATACGTAGTAGGATGATAATCAACATACCCGTACCCATTGCCACGTGGAAACCATGGAAACCTGTCAGCATGTAGAACATTGAGCCATAAATACCTGAGTCAAAATCAAACCATGCATGACTATATTCCATTGCTTGTAAAATCAAGAATGCAATACCTAATGCAACGGTCAGTGCTAAACCGATAATAACTTGTTTGCGATTATCTTTCATTAAACCCCAGTGCGCATATGTTAGCGTCGCACCAGAAGTTAGCAAGATAACAGTATTGATTGCAGGCAAGCCCCAAGCACCCATTTTTTGCACTGTGTCACCAGCAGCCGCTGCTGCTGGGCCTAGTGTCGGCCATATAGCCTCAAATCCAGGCCAAACTAATGTCGACTGAC
>SPJO01000162.1 GCA_006844635.1 Methylophilaceae bacterium
GTGGTGGATTTTTCCGTATGAGTGACAACGGCGCGATTACGTATACACGTAACGGCCAGTTCCAAATGGATAACCAAGGATTTATTGTTAACGCTAATAACAACCGTTTAACAGGCTATAGCGCGACCAATGGCGTGTTATCAACTGGCTCTCCATCAGAAATTAATATTAATACCGCTGACCTTGCGCCTGTCGCAACAGCCGACATCTCAGCAACGCTGAACTTAGACTCAACCAACACAACTTTGACTGCGGCTGGCTTTGATCCGACAGATCCAACAACCTATCACAACTCTACTGCATTAACGGTTTACGATAGCCTAGGTAATGAACATGCATTGCAAAGTTATTTTGTTAAAACGAATGCTGGCGAGTGGAATGTATTTAACACAGTTGATGGCGTTTCTACCACAACATTACCCGCGTCAACATCAGTCATGACATTTAACGGGACAGGCACAGCGCCAACAACAGTGCCTGCGGCACCAACGATTAGCTTTACACCAACCACGGGGGCAACTGGTCCTCAAGTGATGACGTTAGACTATTCAAATAGCACGCAGTTTGGTGCTGACTTTAGTGTGACAACACCTTCACAAGATGGCTATGCATCAGGTACGTTAGCAGGCTTTAACATTGCGAGAGACGGTCAAATCATTGGTCGTTATACCAATGGTCAATCACAAACATTAGGTCAAGTAGCCTTAGCTAACTTTACTAATCCAAATGGCTTACAACAGCTTGGTAATAATGCTTGGTCAGAAAGTGCTGACTCAGGCCCAGCCGTCGTCGGCGCACCAACATCTGGTGGCTTAGGCGTCTTGCAATCATCTGCTGTTGAGGATTCCAATTCAGATTTAACTGCTGAGTTGGTCAATATGATTACGGCGCAACGTGTTTATCAAGCTAATGCGCAAACGATTAAAACGCAAGATCAGGTTTTACAAACCTTGGTGAACTTACGTTAATCGTTTCAGCTTTTAACGACTAGATAGGGAAAACGCTATGGATCGCTTAATTTATACCGCTATGACAGGGGCAAAACATATCCTTGAGCAACAGGCGACTAATTCACACAACTTAGCCAATGCAACATCAACAGGCTTTAAAGCGCAAGTGGATTCATTTAGAGCTGTCCCTGTCGTCAGCGAAGGCTTACCAACCCGTGCTTTTGTGATTGATTCTACGGTTGGCGCTGACTTTAACCCAGGTCCTATTCAGAGCACTGGTCGTACTTTAGATGTGGCCGTACAAGGTGAGGGTTGGTTAACGGTACAACGTGGTGATGGCACTGAAGGTTTCACGCGTAATGGTGCATTGAAACTCAATGAAAACGGTGTGCTGCAAACAGCAGGTGGACAAAACATCATGGGAGATGGCGGCCCAATTAGTATTCCGCCAGATGTGGCCATTACGATTGCCAAAGACGGTACGATTTCTAGCGTTAATAACGGCTCACAGCCTGGCCCTTCCAATATTTTAGGCCGCTTAAAGCTGGTCAACCCTAATGAAGCTAGTTTAGAACGCAAACCTGATGGTTTATTTGGGATGCGTGACAACAGCCAAGTGGAAGCCGATGCGAGTGTTAGCGTTGTCAGTGGCGCTTTGGAAGGCAGTAATGTCAACGTGGTGGATGCCATGGTCAACATGATTAGCCTTGCTAGACAGTTTGAAACACAAATGAAATTGATGCAGACAGCTGAGAATAACGCTAATAAAGCCAGTCAGCTCTTCAATTTAAGTGTGTAGGTAATGCGTTAGCATGAACCTTAACGATATTAACGGCTGAGATTAGCCAAACTTGAGAGGGCAAACAAATGATTCGCTCATTATGGATTTCTAAAACAGGCTTAGATGCACAACAAAGGCAAATGGATGTAATTTCTAACAACCTTGCTAATGTTAGTACCAATGGCTTTAAAAAGACACGTGCGGTGTTTGAAGACTTGCTCTATCAAAACATTCGCCAACCAGGTGCACAATCCTCTCAACAAACACAACTCCCTTCTGGTTTACAGTTGGGTACTGGCGTGCGTTCTGTTGCGACAGAACGTAACTTTACCCAAGGTAACTTACAAGAGACTGGCAATAGCAAAGATGTTGCCATTCAAGGTGAAGGTTTCTTCCAAGTATTAATGCCTGACGGTGCAACAGCTTATACCCGCGATGGTTCTTTCCAAGTGGACAATCAAGGGCAACTCGTCACGGCAAGTGGTTATGCTGTACAGCCTTCTATTACGATTCCTGCGGATGCAACTAGCTTTACAGTGGGCCGTGATGGCACGGTATCCATTACACAAGCAGGTTCTGCCACAGCAACACAAGTTGGCGCATTACAGCTGTCTACCTTTATTAATCCAGCAGGCTTAATGGCAAAAGGTGAAAACTTATATGTAGAAAGCTCTGCTTCTGGCAGTGCAAATACCAACACACCTGGCACGAATGGTTCAGGCACTTTGTCACAAGGCTTTGTAGAAACGTCTAACGTCAATGTGGTTGAAGAGTTAGTAAATATGATTCAAACCCAACGTGCCTATGAGATTAATAGTAAATCAATTACAACATCCGACCAGATGTTACAAAAACTATCACAAATGTAGATTGGCTAAGTTAACGATGTATATCAACAAAAATATTGGCTCTTTATCATGCAAAGTAAAATGCTTTGCATGGCTTTGCCTTATTTGCTTATTAAACGCCTGCTCAGTGACACCGAGCACAATCGTACAATCGCCAACTACTGCAAAACCAGTTGCACCAAAGAGTAATACGGCAACGAGTGGCGCTATTTATAGTGCATCTTCTCATCGTGCTTTATTTGAAGATAGGCGTGCACGATTAGTGGGCGATATCTTAACGATTAATATCATTGAAAATACTACAGCAAACAAATCAAACAGCAGCTCCTCTAGTAAAGACGGTTCTGTCAGTGCTTCAGCTGCCGTACCAACTGGTTTACCGATTGATTTCATCAAAGAAGCGATTAGCGTAACAGCAGATTCAGAAGTCGATCATTCTGATAGTGCTGATGATAACGCGAGCAATAACTTTAACGGCAACATCACTGTCACGGTGACGGAGGTCCTAGCAAATGGCAACCTATCTGTGAGTGGTGAAAAGCAAATTGCATTAGATAAAGGCACAGAATTTGTTCGTTTTTCAGGAGTCGTTAACCCAGATGATGTCGCCGCAGGCAATATCGTGACATCCACTAAAGTTGCGGATGCGCGTATTGAATACCGTACGAATAGTAAGTTGGATACAGCTCAAATAGCTTCTATTCTGACCCGTTTCTTCTTGAGCTTTAGCCCAATATAAAGAAGGTTGAATTTAATATGCTCAATAATATGAACACTAATTTCTCAAGCCACTGGAAAAAGTTTGTTTTGATCCTTTTGCTGGATATCGCTTTGTTTATTTCCAGCTTATCATTCAGCCATGTGGCTCATGCTGACCGTATTAAAGATTTAGCAACGATTCAAGGGGTGCGTAGCAATCAGCTAGTTGGCTACGGTATCGTGGTTGGTCTTGATGGTACCGGTGACCAA
This sequence comes from Methylophilaceae bacterium, assembly GCA_006844635.1. GTDB lineage: Bacteria > Pseudomonadota > Gammaproteobacteria > Burkholderiales > Methylophilaceae. The sequence continues at coordinate 3,549 of SPJO01000162.1, forward strand.
ACGACACAAACACCTTTTACCGTCCAAAGCATGTTGAGCATGATGAAACAATTGGGCGTTAACCTGCCAGAAGGTACCAAGCTGCAACTTAAAAACGTAGCGGCTGTACTGCTAACGAGCTCGCTACCGCCATTTGCACAACCAGGGCAAACACTAGACGTGACTGTGTCATCTATCGGCAATGCGAAAAGTTTACGTGGCGGCACATTAGTCATGACACCATTAAAAGGTGCGGACGGCCAAACTTATGCTATCGCGCAAGGTAATCTAGTGGTCGGTGGTGTTGGGGCTTCAGCCAATGGCAGCACAGCTCAAGTAAACCACTTAAGTGTTGGTCGAATTTCTAACGGCGCTACGGTAGAGCGTGCATTGCCTAGCGATATTAATATTGCTAATACCGTTACACTGGAGTTAAAAGAAACAGACTTTTCTACCGCCAGTTTAATGACGGATACAATTAATCGATTTTTTGGCGCAGCAACTGCTCAAGCACTTAATGGTCGCGTGATTCAAGTCAGTCCACCTGCTGGCAAAAGTCGTATCGCTTTCTTAGCTGAACTGGAGTCTATTAATATGGCACCAGCAAAAGCCAATGCCAAAATCATTCTTAATGCTCGGACAGGTTCTGTGGTGATGAACCAAGCAGTACGCTTAGAAAGCTGCGCGATTTCACATGGTAATTTATCAGTAGTCATCAGCTCTTCACCTGTGATTAGCCAGCCACAACCGTTCTCCTCTGGAGAAACTGTCGTTGCTGAAATATCACAAATCGAGATTAATAAAGAGCCTGGCAAGATCGTACCCATCCCTGCTGGTGCATCCTTATCCGATGTAGTGAAAGCACTGAATGCCATTGGCACAACACCACAAGATTTACTTGCTATCTTACAAGCCATGAAAGCAGCTGGTTCATTACGAGCTGACCTAGAGGTCATTTAATCATGATTGACTCTACTGAACTTTCTAGCAAACTCGCTTTTGATGCGAATAGTCTGAATAACCTCAAACGATCTGCACAAGATAATTCACCAGAAGCGGTTAAGGAAGTAGCTAAGCAGTTTGAAGCAGTGTTTATTAATATGGTGATGAAAAGTATGCGCGCTGCTTCGCCGCAAGATAGCCCATTTGAGAATGAGCAAAGCCGTACGTTTACGGCGATGCTCGACCAGCAGTTGAGTAATAATTTAGCCTCAAAAGGCTTGGGCTTAGCAGACATATTGACACGCCAACTAACCAAAGTGGCAAATAGCGCAACCAGTGCAATGGAGCAAGCCGTGTCTGGCGATGATTGGGTAAAACCGGAAGATGTGAAAATGAATCCACATATGCCGACATTATTACAATCAACCTATGCCAATATCGAAGCACGGAAACCCAGTGCACCTGTAGCAACACCCGTTCAGACGCCACTTGAAAAACCCGCTGGCTTAACTGGCAAAACCGCTGCGTTCCATGATCGCATGGCGCAACATGCTGTCAAAGCTAGTCAGGAAACAGGGATGCCCGCCAATTATATGTTAGGGCAAGCTGCATTAGAAACTGGCTGGGGTAAACGTGAGATTAAAGCAGCGAATGGTGCACCAAGTTACAACTTGTTTGGCATTAAAGCGACTGGCGGTTGGAAAGGTAAAGTCGCAGAAACGGTCACGACCGAATATATCGATGGCGTGAAACAAAAACGCGTGGAGAAATTCCGTGCATATGACAGCTATGCAGATTCCTTCAAGGACTTTGCCAACCTGATTCAAAACAACCCGCGCTATAAAGCGGTAATGGAAAATGTAAGTAGTATTTCTGGTTATGCACGTGCCCTGCAAAATGCAGGTTATGCCACGGATCCTAACTATGCAAATAAACTAGCTAGCGTGATTAACAAAGTAACCCATGGCTAATTTTTTACATTTAATTTTTAAAGTTTTTGAGCCTGTTACCGATAAAATATTGATGACAGCGGAAAGCGTTTATTATGGGAAGTAGCGTACTTAACATTGGCAAAACTGCCTTAAATGCCGCCCAAATTGGCCTTAGCACAACAGGCCATAATATTGCGAATGCCTCAACAGAAGGCTATTCAAGACAAGAGGTCGTACAAACAACGGCAATGGCGCAGAACTTTGGCTTTGGCTTTGTTGGTCAAGGTACCAATGTGGCACAAATCAAACGTGCCTACAGCGAAATTCTGACACAACAAGTGAACAATGCACAAAGTAATAACAGTGCGAATAGCGCTTATGTGTCGCAGATGTCGCAAATTGATAATATGCTAGCGGATTCCTCTACGGGTTTATCGCCTGCATTCCAGCAGTTCTTTGCCAGTGTGCAAGCACTCGCCTCGAATCCTAGTGATGCGGCAACAAGGCAAGCAACGCTTTCCTCAGCGCAATCATTAGTTAACCAGTTTTCTAGCCTCGGACAGCGCCTAGATGAACTGCGCAGTGGTGTGAATACACAACTAACCAGTTTAACGGGCCAAGCGAGTTCATATGCTAACCAGATTGCACAGTTAAATGACACGATTAGTAAGTCGCTTGCTGTCGACAATATTAACCCGCCAAATGATTTATTAGATCAACGTGATTTATTAGTGAATAAACTGAATCAAGTGGTTAAAACCGATATTCAAGCACAGCAAGATGGTAGCTATAACGTTTTTATTGGCAACGGTATTCCACTTGTCATTGGTAATACTTCTTATCAATTACAAGCAGAAAGTTCTCCAACAGACCCATCACGTTTAGCAGTGAGTTATGGCAATGCCAGCAGCAGCACAATTCTTGGTGAGAATAGTATTGTGGGGGGCGCACTAGGCGGCTTACTACAATTTAGAAGTGGCTCATTAGACAGCATTCAAAATCAACTCGGTCAGATAGCGACCGTATTTGCCTCAACTTTTAACGCACAACATACAGCAGGTTATGATGCCGATGGGGTTGCCGGTGGAAATTTCTTTAATGTGCCGACACCAAGCAGTTTTGGTCATGCTAATAACAGCGGCACCGCTGCACTCACCACAACCATTAGTGATGCGACAGCGCTAACGGGTAATGATTACAGTATTGCTTTTGATGGCACTAATTACAACATCACTAACTTAGGTGATAGTAGTGTCCAGTCATTTGGCAGTTTGCCGCAAACCGTTGATGGCTTGACGATTAATGGCACGTTTGCCGCTGGAGACTCATTCTTAATTCAGCCAACCCGTAATAGTGCGACAGCGATTTCTATCGCAATTAATGACATTGACAAAATAGCGGCGGCCGATGCAACCGGTGGCAGCGGTAATAATGTGAATGCACAATTACTGGCTGATTTACAAACATTAGGTACGCTGAATAATAGCAGCATCAATTATGAAAGTGCTTTTGCAAAAATTGTGAGTGAAGTTGGTAATAAAACCAATGAATTAAAAGTGACAGGTGCGGCGGCTGAAGCGATGTTAGAACAAACACTTGCTGCACAACAGTCGCAAGTCGGTGTTAACCTCGACGAAGAAGCAGCCAACCTTTTACGCTATCAACAGGCTTACCAGGCTGCTGGTAAGGTCATGCAAATAGCCAGTTCATTATTCGATACGCTGCTGACAATTGGTCGATAGGATAAGATTATGCGGATAAGCACAAACACTTTATATCAAACAGCTATTTCTAAAATTAGTGAGTTGCAAGCTGAGCAATCAAAAATACAGCAACAAATCGCGAGTGAGAAACGTGTTTTAACACCTTCTGATGACCCGATTGCTGCCTCTCGCGTATTAAGCATCTCGAGTTCTGAAAGTCAGAATGCGCAATTTGCACGTAATCGACAAATAGCAGAAACACACTTAACTGGGTTAGATACTTCATTGGGTAGCATTACAGAGCTACTCACCAGCACACGTACAACATTAGTTGGCAATGCAGGCACAATTACTGCTGATCAAAGAACAGCACTCTCAACAACTCTAAAGGCTTCATTAACAACCTTAGTTGGATTTGCTAATGGCAAGGATGCTTTTGGCAATTATACGTATGCAGGTTTCCAAAATGACGCTGCACCTTTTACGGCGACAGCGGCAGGCGCAACCTATAATGGCGATAGTAACCAGCAGTTTATCCAAATCGACAATCAACGAAAAATGCCAATCAATATTACTGGCGATAGTGTTTTTCAGGCTGGTGGAAACGATATTTTCGCCACTTATAGCGACTTAATAACTGTACTTGATAATCCAGCATCCACAGATACAGATGTGAGCAATGCTGTCGCTACAGCAATTACGAGTATGGATAGTGCCGTTAGCACTGCGGCAACTGCAAGGTCTTTAGTCGGATCAAAACTCAACGAAATTGACGCACTGAATGAATCAGGCGATAGCCGCAGTTTACAGTATGCACAAGCCATTTCTGAATTGCAGGATTTAGACTATGCACAAGCCTTATCTGACTTATCACAGAAGAAAGTTATCCTAGAAGCGGCGCAACAATCATTTGTGCAAACGACTGGTTTGTCATTATTTAATTACATCCGTTAACCCTTCGGTTAGCGCAACATATCCGCCCATTATTCTATTATCAATCAACTGGTTAACAATTGTTAAATGACTATGAGACCCCCATATCTCATGCAATACTGAAAGCTCAACATAGAAGCTTAAAAGGTGATTTTATTCCTCATAAAAAAACAAAGGTATTGCTGTCTAACCATGCGGTTGTTGCCTTAGGCATTTTAACGCGCAAAGCAAAAAAGACTGTTGGTCATATCAAAGTCTCAGAGATTCTGAATGACCAAGAACAAGCTTATGCTTTGTTAGCGCAATCCGTCATCTATGGTGATCAAGAGTTAGTCTCATTAGCATTGGAGCTAAACCAAACCTTGCAAATTTCACCTAACTTGATTCAAGCACTAGCCGCATATACCAAAGACTTAGCGAATGCACCAGAAAGTATACAAGTGCTGGCTAAACAGCAACAAGCAATCAGTCTTTTGGGAGATCATCTATTTGATCTAGATCTGCATCTCAAGGTTTATCGTGAAGCATCAGATGCATTTTTAGCAACTGCAAATGAAAACGAACAGCCTTTTTACTTAAACTTGATTAGAGGTTTTCACCCTTACTGGGAAAAGACACACCACATCCTGCTCCAAGCTTTAGAAAGCAAGGCTAACAAAGAACAAGCAACCATCATCAAGACTTGGGAGAACTTAGATAATGCGTTTTTAACCCGCATTGAAGAGTCGTTATTGGCTGCCTATACATCTGCCATTCATACAATTGATATCCCAGATCAGCAGGTGGTACTCCGCACAAAAATTGCTAAGCTTATTTTGATTAAACAACGTACATTTGATAAAACATCTGAGGGCTACCGTGAGAATATAAGTACTATCAAAAAAAGCTTTAGTTCACATGATTTATTAACTTACTTCTTATCCGTATCAAGAGAGTTTCATCAACTCTGGCTGGATGCCCAGTTTGTCCAAGTCACGCCAAAAATCTAAGCACTAAACATTCTATTGGCTTGGCGCAGTTGGCACGACAACCTCTTGCATATATTGCATGCCGTCTTGCACCATCCCTTTCATTGGTAACAACATCCCTTGCAATGCTAACGCCAGCACAAGGAAGCCGATAGACAAGGTGACGGGGAAGCCAATACCGAACAGATTGAGTTGTGGTGCAGTTCTCGTCAGAATACCTAGTGCCATATTCGTAATCAGCAAGGCTGCAATAGCAGGCAAAGCCAATAACAAGCCAGTCGTAAAAATTGTTTGTCCCCACATGGCAATTTTCATTGGGCTAATGCTGCCCGTTTCCATCGCAATCGGTATCAAGACAAAACTGTCGGCCAAAGCACGTACCATCATCAAATGCCCATCTAAACTTAAAAAGATTAACATCAACAACATCGTTAAGAACTGGCTAATCGCCGTGTTCTGACTTTGCGTCATTGGATCAAAAAAGACGGCAAAACCCAAACCCATGCTCATACCAATCATTTGTCCGGCCACACCAACCGCTGCAAAAACCAAGCGGATTGAGAAGCCCATCGCTAAGCCAATAATCATTTGCTGCACTAAGATGAGTAAGCCTTTAAGTGAGAAAATTTCAAACTCCTGAATAGGCGGTAAGGTAGGCATGATAATCAGCGTTAAGACAATACCGAACCCTAATTTAACCCGTGCTGGAATAGAACGGTCACTCAGAATAGGTGCCGTTGCCATGACCCCCAGCACCCGGGTTAAAGGCCAAAGCAAATTAATAATCCAACTATTAATGAGCTCGCTACTAATAGAAATCATTGCGGATATGCCAGTCTAATTGACCAGGGATGGAATGCTTGTCAGTACCATACGCATATAATCAACTAAGGTCGTTAACATCCATGGGCCAATCACCATCAGCACCACAAAAACACCAATCAACTTAGGTATAAAGGACAAAGTTGCTTCATTAATCTGCGTCGCCGCTTGAAAAATACTGACCAGCAAACCAATCAACAACACAGTCACAAGCATCGGGCCAGCGACCAACAATGTAATTTCCATGGCATGTCGCCCAATATCCATTACGCCTTCAGGTGTCATCTTATTTCTTTCTATCTGTTCGTCAAAAAGCCAAAATAGCTAAATTGAAAATCACTTAATAAAAACTTTGTACTAATGAGCCCATCATCAGTTGCCAACCGTCCACTAAGACAAATAGCATCAGCTTAAATGGCAAGGAAACAATCGCCGGTGAAACCATCATCATCCCCATCGCCATCAACACGCTGGCGACCACCATATCGATAATCAAAAATGGGATAAAGATAGCAAAACCAATTTGAAAAGCAGTCTTTAACTCACTGGTAATATAAGCTGGCACTAGCACACGTAGGGGTACCTCTTCTGGTGTACTGACATTTTTTAGCTGTGCCATTTCAGCAAATAGTGTCAAATCTGCTTCTCTAGTTTGCTTCAACATAAAAGCTTTCAGTGGTGCAGAGCCTTTATCTAGCGCCTCTTGCATGGTGATTTGATCTTCAGATAATGGCTGATAAGCGTCAACGTAGATTTTGTCGATAACAGGGCTCATCACAAACATGGTTAAGAACAGCGCCAAACCAATCATCACCTGATTCGGTGGGGCTGATTGTGTGCCTAATGCTTGCCTTAATAAAGACAGCACGATAATAATGCGGGTAAAGCCTGTCATCATTAACAGCACTGCAGGTAAAAAAGTCAGTGATGTTAATAAGATAAGGGTTTGTAAACTCAACGTATATTCTTGGCCACCTGATGCGCCTGGCGTCGCATTAATTAGTGGCAGGCTATTTTCGGCTAAGGCGTTTATTGGTAAGGCCAACAAAGCAAGCAAGCACCAAATCAACATTGTTATTTGTTTTTTATGCATTGTGCGTTAGCCCTTTTTGTTAATATTTTGTACAGACTTCTTTAACCAAGCAGAAAATGGTTTCACCATTGGGTTAGCAAATGCTGCATGGGCGATTGCATCATCCTGCGCTGTTGTCTCTGATGGTGTTGCGGTTAGCGTTTGATCAGTGCCAGCCTCTAGGTTTGCAATGGCATTAACCTGCCCTTGCGCCACACCCACCACCAACCAGCGGTCAGCAACCTCTAAGACCACAACACGTTCACGAGAGCCAACGCTAGTGCCACCGACTACCTTGATAGCTGAGTGTTGACTAGTATTGGGCATCATGCGTTTGACTAGCCAGCTGACTAATGCCAATACAGCAAGCACAACCGCTAAACCCATAACCATTTTCAACACACTTGCTGTGGGAGAAATGACTGGTGCAGTCTCTGCTGCCCAAGCTTGGCTCTGAAAAACTACCATCAAAATGGGGAAAACAATGCGCATATTTAGGTTCTTTTCTTTATAGAATCGATTTATTGATTGATTTTGCGAATGCGTTCTGCTGGCGTGATGATATCGGTCAAACGGATACCAAATTTATCATTCACAACCACCACTTCACCTTGTGCAATTAAGCAGCCATTCACCAGCACATCCATCGGCTCACCGGCCATACCATCAAGCTCGACCACTGAGCCTTGCGCCAATTGCAGTAAGTTCTTAATCGCAATTTTGGTGCGGCCCAGTTCAACAGTGAGTTGCACCGGAATATCCAATACAAAATCGATATCATTTTCAGTACCTGGCTGACCAGCTTGCCCGCTCAACTCATTAAACACTTGCGCTTCAGCATTAGGGGCTTGTACTGCTGATTGCTGCTCAGCCATCGCATCACCCCAATCGGCCTCGCCTTCTGCACTAGCTTCAGCTGTCGCGTCGCCTTCAGCAGCCGCTTGCTCTGCCATCGCATCACCCCAATCAGCCTCACCTTCCGCTGCTGCTGTCTCTGCAGCTGGTCTGCTGTTGGTTCTGCTGTTGGTTCTTCTGCTACGGCTTCTTCAGTTTCAGTCGCCATTGTTTTCTCCTTTAACATATTCTGTTGAATTAGACCGTAGTAGCTTCTGTACCCGTAATGCATATTGACCATTAAATGATCCATATTTACAGCGCATCACCGGAATATTGTCTGCCACCACATCAATCTCTTCATTCATACTCATGGGTACAACATCACCCACCTTAAGATTCATTACTTCTTTCAAGCTCAGGCTTTTGTTAGCTAAATTAGCGACAACCTCAACCTCCGCTGCTTGAATTTGCTGTGTCATCAAACGCACCCAGCGCTTATCAACACCTAACACTTCACCTTGCAAGGTGGAGGTCAGCATATCTTTGATGGGTTCTAACATGGAGTATGGGAAGCAGAAGTGCATATCACCGCCGACTTCACCCAACTCAACATTAAAAGTAATCGTGACAACCACTTCATTTGGCGTCGCGATATTGGCAAACTGAGTATTCATTTCTGACCGCAAATACTCAAACTGAATGGGGTAAACTGGTTCCCAAGACTTGCCATAGGTTTCAAATAAGATATCCAATACGCGTCGGATAATGCGGAGTTCGGTTTGCGTGAATTCACGGCCTTCCACTCTGGTATGAAAACGACCATCGCCGCCAAACATATTGTCGACCATCAAAAATGCTAACGATGGATCAATCACCATCAAACCAGTACCACGCAATGGATTCATCTGGATTAGGTTAAGGTTGGTTGGCACCACAAGGTTGCGAATGAAATCGCTATATTTCTGCACCTTCACCGGGCCTACTGAAATTTCTACCGTGCGCCTGAAAAAGTTAAACAACCCAATGCGTAACAACCTCGCAAACCGCTCGTTAATCACTTCTAACGTTGGCATACGGCCACGTACGATACGTTCTTGCGTAGCTAGGTTATAGGGCTTAGCCTCGGAAGGGTCTGCCTCTTCTGGCTTGTCATCCTCTTCTCCGTCAACACCTTGCAGTAGCGCGTCAACTTCGTCTTGAGATAAGAAACTATCTGACATAATGGCTGCTAATTTCTTTAGTTATTGAATCACGAATGAAGTAAATAGTGCTTCTTGTACTTCGAGTGGCTCACCAGCACCATAAGGCTCGTTGATGGCTTCAACCAGTTCTTCGCTTAACAGTTGCTTGCCTTCCATATCTGAGATTTCGCTGGCGACTTTATCAGTCAAAATCATCAATATGCGATTACGGACTTGCGGCATTTTTGCTTCAATAATAGCGGCCTCATCTGAACTGCTGGTGTTCAGCGTAATATCGACTTGCAAGAAACGATCACCCTCTTCTGGATTCAGGTTCAGTGTGAATGTTTCTAGCTCTAGAAAGACTGGCTCTTTAACCGCGACTTCCTCTTTGTGCTCTTCACCTTCGGCATGTTCATCAGACTTACCACCCATCATCAACCAAGCCCCTACGCCGCCACCAAGCAAGATGACAACAGCAGCAATAATGATGATGAGTTTCTTATTCGATTTCTTTGGCGCTTCTGCTTCAGCGCCTTCTTCTTCAACTACTGGTTCTTGTGCCATATCGTTTTCCTTTAATGAGTGTTTCTAAGACGAATAACTCATTATCGGCAAACTTTAGGGTTTTAGATGCGCGGAATAAAGGGGGAAATATGCCTTATTATCGGCATATGAATAGATAAAAAACAAATGTTATAGCGTGTAGCGCCATCCACTACACGCTGGTAGAGCGTTAAAAACCTAGGCTATCAAGTAAATCATCCACCTGCTCTTGATCGGCCATCACATTCACTTTTTCTTCTGGTTTGATTTGTGGCCCATTAAGCAAGCCAGTCTCTTCCGATTCAGGCAACGGTTGACTTGGTGCAAAATCAACCAAGGTGCGGACTAACTCTTGTTCAATGACATTCGCAAGCTCGGTAATCTTTTTAATCACTTGACCTGTTAAGTCTTGGAAGTCTTGCGCCATCATAATTTCCATCAACTGTGCTTTAGTTGCATTAGCATCTTCCGTTGTTTGTTTTAAGAATTTAAGCGTTTCCTGCGCGGCCTCATCATATTCAGATTTAAGCGATGGCTTGTCTAATATCGCTTTCCAACGGTCTTGCAATACGGCCGCTTGGCTAGTGATATTATCTTGCAGCGGGTTAGCAATATCTGTCGCATTTAATACCCGGTCTGCAGCCTGCTCTGTCATCGTAGCAACATAATTCAAGCGATCGCGTGCATCAGGAATTTCCTGTGCTGTTTTCTCCAACATTTGATCCAGCCCAAGCTCTCGCAAGCTTTCATGCAACCCTCTGGTCAACTGACCAATGCGGTGCAACATCTCATCGCCATCTGTGTGTGCTTCTATGGATGCACCAATAGCTGCAGTAGCGTTACTACTCGTTTGCTCTTTTGTCATTGCGCGCTTTCTTTTTATCCGAGTTTTTCAAATATTTTTGACAACTTCTCATCTAAAGTTGCGGCAGTAAATGGTTTCACAACATAACCATTTGCACCGGCTTGTGCCGCTGCAATAATATTCTCTTTCTTCGCTTCAGCTGTCACCATCAAGACTGGTACTTTAGATAATTTAGAGTCCTCACGAATCTTTTGCAGCATTGCTAAACCATCCATGTTCGGCATATTCCAGTCTGAAACAACAAAATCGAAATCGCCACTTTCTAACTTACTCAAACCCTCAACACCATCTTCTGCTTCTTCAACATTGGTATAACCTAGCTCTTTTAGTAAGTTTCTAACAATTCTGCGCATGGTTGAAAAGTCATCAACCACTAAAAATTTTGTATTTGCGTCAGCCATACGTTTACTCCATAAAATTATATTTGCCCAAGAAACAAAGTCTCAGACAAAACGTCTATCAGTTTCTTTTCTTATTTAAATTATCGGCATATCGAACTAAATCTTTAGCCGTTTACCCACCTTCTCGCGCCTTAATATTGCCTAACTAAACACGTAGCGCTCTAGAGCCACTTGCCATAAGTTGTCGCAATACAGCACTAGGCATATCCACGAGCGGCAGCACCTCATCTACACCTCCATGTGCAATCGCTTCTTTAGGCATACCAAATACCACACAGCTCTCTTCATCTTGTGCAAAATTATAGGTACCAGCTTGCTTCATTCTAGCCATCCCAGCAGCGCCATCTTTCCCCATCCCGGTCATAATCACACCGATGGCATTTTGACCAGCTGTCTTAGCCGCCGAATCAAACAAGACATCAACAGAAGGTTTATGTCGGCTCACTGGATCAGCATCACTGAGCTTCGTCACGTAATTCGCACCACTTCTCGCTAATAACAAATGTTGGTCGCCAGGCGCAATATAAGCATGACCTGGTAGTATTCGCTCACCTCCGGCAGCCTCTTTAACATTAATCTTACATAATGTATTTAACCGATCAGCAAACGATTTAGTAAACCCAGCTGGCATATGCTGGGTAATTAAAATGCCAGGGCAATCTGATGGCATCTCTAACAAAAATGATTTAATCGCCTCAGTGCCCCCGGTCGAAGCGCCAATAATCAACAGTTTTTCACTACTAATTAATGGGTTTCTCAATAAGCTAGGTGTGACTGAATGATGCTTCCCTCGCTTAGCAATGCTTTGTAGCGATGCAATGCTCGCTTTAGCTGCAACGCGTATTTTGTCAGCAATTAAATTAGTGTACTCTCGCATCCCATCACTAATCCCCGATTTGGGCTTAGTCACAAAATCCGTCGCGCCTAGCTCTAAGGCGCGTAAAGTAATTTCAGAACCTTTTTCAGTTAATGTAGAAACCATCACCACTGGCATTGGCCGTAGCCGCATTAACTTTTCTAAGAAATCTAACCCATCCATTTTCGGCATTTCCACATCAAGCGTTAATACATCAGGATTTAGCCGCTTAATCATTTCCCTGGCGACTAATGGGTCTGGTGCAGCACCGACGACTTCCATGTCAGGCTGTTGGTTAATCATTTCAGTGAGTAAGCTTCTAATCAATGCTGAATCATCAATGACGAGTACTTGCGTTTTCATTTTTGCACTTTCTATTTATACAACCGATTAATTAGAACAAATCAATATCTCCAGCAACTTCATTCGTTTCAAGTTTGCTTGAGTATGCTTCTTCACGTTTAACCAAGGTATAGTTATTGACCTGCTTAATTTTTTTGACCATCACTTTTCCCGTTTTTGGAAAGTAGTAAACTTTCCTAGGAAAAACATCGAGTAAATCCTCACTTGTAATGGCAATACCTTCATCTTGTAAGTATTTTTTTACAAAAGCAGCATTACGGTCTCCCACGACATTCGTTTTAAAACTGCGTAACACATTGCCACCACCGAAAATTTTAGCCTCTAAGTTCTCACGCTTAGCACCATTTCGCATTAATTGATTAATGAGGACTTCCATCGCGTAATTTCCATAGCGCATTGATTCTGATATTGGACTATCAAGGTCAGCTGTTGCTCCTTGCGGTAGCATAAAGTGGTTCATCCCCCCTATTCCAGCCTTAGGATCTCTAATGCAAGCCGAAATACACGAACCTAATACCGTCACAATCAACATATCTTGATCAGTGTAATAATATTCACCTGGCCCAATTTTTGCCGCTTGCGTATCAAAAATACGGTCAAAATATAGGTTTGTGGCAACCTCCTCTTGCATGATGCTCATCGTGTTGCCTTTCTTTAAGCAGCAGCCTGTTTAGCGGCTACAGACTGGTTTTCTTTTAATTGATAGACCGTTTTACCTAATAACTGAAAATCTTTTGACACATACATAAAGTTTTCAGAATGTCCTGCAAACAATAATGTTTGTGGTGTCATCATCGGGACAAACCGCTCTAAAATTTTCGCTTGCGTTGGTTTGTCAAAATAAATCATGACATTTCGACAAAACATCACATCGAAGGGCCCTTGAATTGGCCATTTCTCATCTAACAAATTCAATGGCAGAAAAGTAATTAATTTTCGCAATTCACTTCTAACCCTTACGCTGCCTTCATGCTGCCCTTTTCCCTTTAAGAAAAATGTTTTACAACGTTCCTCAGAAAGTTGACTCACACGATCAATTGGGTAAACCCCATTCGCTGCAGTCTCTAAGACATTGGTATCAATGTCAGTCGCGATAATTTCCACGGGTGGATTTAACGTACCAAATGCTTCACAAGCCGTCATCGCTAGGGTATAGGGTTCTTCTCCTGTCGACGCAGCTGAACACCATATACGAATAGGTTTTTCTAAAGTGAGTAAATGTTCTGCGAGAATAGGAAAGTGGTGTGCTTCACGGAAAAAAGAAGTTAAATTAGTCGTCAGTGCATTGGTAAAGTCCTCCCACTCATCCGCATCTGGGTGAAGCTCTAAAAAGCCTAGATACTCTCTAAAGGATCGATAGCCAATTGCGCGGAGTCTCCGCCCAATACGGCTATAGACCATGTCGCTTTTTGCATCTGAAAGAGAAATGCCAGCACGTTGGTAAATTAATTCGCGAATCCTAGCAAAGTCTTTTGCTGTAAATTCAAACTCACGTCCATCCTGGCGTTTCTTTTTTTCCATCGTAAACTTTCATGACTAATTAATACATGCTTACTACAATAAGCGCTCTTAACTTAACGACTAGTTTGGTGTTGCTAACTCTTTACTACGCACCTTCATTTCGTCAATTGCTTTTTCTACAGCCTTATCTTCAGCACGACGATTTTGCGTTTCATTCGTTTTAGCAGCAAATGGATGCGCTGCTTTTCTAAACTCTTTCACCACATCAGCCGCTTTTGGCTCACGAGCAACAGCGCTCTTAATCGCCATTTTCGTCGCACGATAGTTCCAGTCTTGAATACGCTCATCAATATCAGCTTTATGATCGATAAACACGCCTACGCAGATATAAACATCATCAGCCTCATCTACTGGAATCGTGCCATCTTCAACGCACTCCATCACAGCCATGGCTACACCACGTTGTGCTGGGCCAAACATTTGTACGGCTTGACGGCCATCTTTGATGGTCACCTTGTTAAACATCACTGTATTGGGTTTAACCATCATATTCGGCGCCGCAATCGCCAACAATCCATTCACACCTTGTTTTTGGTCGGTGAGCGTACGGCAGAATGCGTCTTCTGCTGCGCTACCGCGTGGGCCCATGACTAAGTCAATGTGTGCCACATTTAAAAGGTCTGGTCCTGAACCGTCTGGACGATCTTCAATAACTAAACCTTCGCCAATTAATACTCTATCTATTACTGCCATGTCATTCTCCTAAATATATAAGTCAATACATCACAAAAAACATCGTTAAAAATACTGCTACTACATTTGCTGATTACTACACACAGACCAAATTGCTTTATTCAACATTCATTTGGTTTAAAACTCTTCCCAATCACCGGCATCATCCGTTCCTGTTTTAGCAGAAACTGCTTTCACTTTAGATGCTTCCGTTGATTTACCTGATTTCTTACTTGAACCGCCATTACGCATTGGGCTATTGCTAGCGCGGCGTTCTTTAACCGGACTAGCCGCTTGCTCATCACCTAGCTTAAAGACACTCACCGCATCATTAAGATGATTCGCTTGCTCAACTAGTGACTCTGCAGCTGCTGCGGCTTCTTCCACTAAGGCTGCATTTTGTTGCGTTGTCTCATCCATGCTAGTAACCGCTTGGTTTACTTGATCAATGCCAGTCGTTTGCTCTTGAGATGCCGCAGAAATCTCACCGATAATGTCTGATACGCGCTGTACAGACCCAACCACTTCTTCCATGGTTTTTCCTGCATCAGCCACTTGCTCAGTTCCTTCCGTTGTCTTGCCTACAGAATCTGTAATCAGCTCTTTAATTTCTTTCGCTGCACTCGCTGAACGTTGGGCTAAGGTACGCACCTCACCAGCAACCACCGCAAAACCGCGACCTTGTTCACCCGCTCTTGCCGCTTCAACCGCAGCATTCAACGCTAGAATATTAGTCTGGAAAGCAATGCCATCAATCACCGAGATAATGTCTTCAATCTTACGAGCACTCTCGTTGATATCAGCCATGGTGTTCACCACTTGATTCACGGCATCACCACCTTTAACGGCAACACCTGAAGCCGTCACAGCTAACTGATTGGCTTGTTTTGCATTCTCTGCATTTTGTCTAACGGTGCCAGCCAACTCTTCCATACTAGAAGCTGTTTCTTCTAGGCTAGAGGCTTGCTGTTCTGTCCGTTGTGATAGGTCGTTATTACCGGTTGAGATTTCACCAGCAGCTGAGTTAATCGCTTCAGTCGCTTCTTTAACTGCAATCACTGGCTCCACGATGGTTTCTAGTGTGGCATTCACACCTTCCACAATCTTACGGAAATCACCTGCATGTTTGTTAGCATCGGCACGGGTGCTCACTCGGCCATCTGCTGCTGCTTCCGCTAGCATGTTAACGTCATCGCTCAGTGCTTTAATATTGCTACGCACTTGCTCAACCGCCTCATTCACAAAAGCTTCCTTACCTGGGAACTGCTCTAATGGGGCATCTAAATCGCCTTCACCAAACTGTTTAACACACGCAATCGCTTTTTTAGTCACCTCAATATGCCCAGCGACCATGCGATTAATCCCTTGCGCCATTTCAGCATATGAACCTTTAAAGCGTGTCTCATCTAACGTACGATCAATATCGCCTAAATCATGCTGTTTAGAAACCTCTTGCAAATCATCCACCAATGCTTTTAAAGTAGATTGCAGAACATGCATAGAGTGATTAACACTAGTCGTATCACTACTTTTTAGTTGAATATCTTGCGAAAAATCACCTACTGCAAAAGCCGAACATAGATCAGCCAAATCTTTAGGCTCGCTGCCCAATTGCTTGATGATGCTTCGGGTAATTAGTACAGCAATACCAATTGCTAATAAAGCGCCGATAATGGTTAATATAATCGTTGTATAAAAAGCACTACTGAATGCTGAATGCGCGTCTTCCACACTATCTGCCATCACTTTGTTTTGAGAGGCAATTAAAATATCTAGTTTTTCAATAAAACGACTATTGGCGACATCAAATTCTTCTTCCAAACTTTGTTCTGCTTTATGGATAAGCTCACCACTAGTTGAGGCCTCAACGACCTTTTTACTCGCTTCAATGGCTTTAAATGCCTCCTTATAACTTGCTTCCAATGCCATACGAGTATCTAAGATGTCCTTTAGTAATAACTGGCTTTTCGGTATTTGGATAATCTTTTCAAGCTCGGCAAGCATTCTCTTATTTTCGTTTCGAAGGCTATGAATTTCATCGGTTGTTACCTTTAAAACACTTTCATCCTCAACAAGAACCCATTTGCGTAAATCTACAGAAATTTTCGTCGCATTATTGGATATTTTAGTGAGGATGTTAGCAATATAAACTCGATCTTCCACAATCAACGCCGTATTATCATCTAGTACTTTTAATTGAGTAATACTGTTAATCGAGAGACCAACCATTAGCACCAACACTGTTGCAAATCCAAATAATAGTTTGGATGATATTTTTAAATTATTAAATCGTTCCATTTGTCTTCCTTTTCTTAATATTCGGCTATTTAAACTAGACAATTTTTTTATTAATGAATCGCAGCATCATCAACCAATGCCATCTCTTCGCTG
>SPJO01000143.1 GCA_006844635.1 Methylophilaceae bacterium
TTGCAAGTGGCATTAGATATTGGTGCAATGAAGAATAACAATGATGTCATCCTGTTATATTATTTTTATACTTAATCTGGTTTTTGGGGTAGTTGATGCGATCACCATTTATGCAATCATTAGAAGAATTTATGCTCGCACGCCGATATAGCAAGCGAATGATTCGTAGTTATTTGTTGTAGATCCGTGCGTTTATTCACTATCATCATAAGCAATACCTAAAGAACTGGGCGGTGCACGCATTGAAGCTTTTTTAACGCACTCGACGGTTGAACGTGAGGTGTCTATCAGCACACAAAAAACGGCACTGACATTTCTATAGTGCATCAGCAGCTTGGTCATGATGTGAAGACTACTGAAATCTATACTCACGTGTAAGCAGGGTGCTGATGGGGTTAAAAGCCCATTAAGTAATCTCTCGGCTTAACAATTTAGGCTAGAATAGCCGCATGGCTTTTAAACACATTACCTCGCGCGACAACAACGTTTTTAAACATTTTAAAAAGGTGGCGGATAACGCTAAGTATCGGCGCTCAGAAAACCTGACGTTGCTTGACGGCGTGCATTTGATTGAGAGTTATCTGGATTTATTTGGTGAGCCAGTCAAACTGATTATCCCTGAGGGTAAGAGCAGTGATGAAGCAGTGGCATTGATGCAGCAGTTTGAAGAGGATGTGATTGTGATGCTGCCAACATTGCTCTTTGCGGAGCTAACGCCTGTGGCGAGTAGTACGGGTATTTTGGCGTTGGTGGAGGTGCCTGTGATACCAGAGCCTGAAACCGTTAATTGTGCTTTGTTGGTTGAGGACATTCAAGACCCTGGGAATTTAGGCAGCTTGATGCGCACGGCAGCAGCGGCTGGTGTGGATGTGGTGTATCTCAGTACGGCTTGTACGCAGGCTTGGTCGCCCAAGTGTTTGCGCGGCGGGCAGGGGGCGCAGTTTGTGTTGCCTGTGATTGAGCGTGTGGATTTGCAGGCACACATTGCCAACAGTGCCTTAGTCAGCTATGCCACAGTGATGGACGGCGAATCACTTTATGCCCAAGATTTTTCGCAGCCAGCAGCGATTGTGGTTG
>SPJO01000139.1 GCA_006844635.1 Methylophilaceae bacterium
GAACCGCTTTTGTTGATGGTTATAGGGGCAAGCGATGCAATTTATTAAGGCAATTTTTTCACATAGTTGGCTCGTGATGCGGATGAAGCATGATGGTACTGGGATGCCTGAAGGTTTTGTTGGTGCATTGTTGTTAATTACGACCTATATTGCTTTGGTGACAGCGAATAAACATTTGCAGCATGCGCTAACGATTGAAACGGTGTTGGCTTTGGTATTTATTGCGCAGTTTTATTTGTTCAGCATCCGTAATGCTGTCATTGGTTTAGTCATATTAATCGGTATTATTGGTAACGTGTTTGCTTTGGCGATGGCTGCGTTTGGTGAAGTTTCAAGCATGCAAGTGTTACTGCTTTCTATGATGCAGTCTCTATTAATTTTTGGTGCGTTGATTAATGTGATTCGAACACATTCGAAAGCACTTTAAATTTAGCGCCGAAACCTCTCGGCTATTTGTAATAATGCGTTAAATCGCGATCTCTTCGTTGATGCCGCATCCTATTAAGGTTATAGTTATCTCTGATAACAGCAATAACTAGAAGAAAAAAGTTAAATGAATAGGATGTTGTATGGCAGAAGCGCTTCCCGTATTAATGATCATCGATGATGACCCTTTAATCACCGATACATTACATTTTGTTTTAAGTAAGCACTTTGAGGTTTGTGTTGCGGATTCACGCGCACAAGCTAAAAGCTTGTTACGACAATTAGATAACCCACCAGCATTGGCCCTTGTCGATTTAGGTTTGCCGCCGATGCAGCATAAGCCGGATGAAGGTTTTAAGATGATTGGTGAGTTGTTGGCCCATTCTGCGAGTATTAAGATTCATGTGCTTTCAGGCCAAAGTGATGATGAAAATGTGAAGCATGCGTTAGCACTCGGTGCTTTAGACTTTATTCCGAAACCTTGTGATGCAGACCGCTTACAAGAGCTGTTGGTTAATTCATTAAAAGTACAAAGTGTTGAGTTAACAGAGAAGCCTGAAGAAGATG
>SPJO01000140.1 GCA_006844635.1 Methylophilaceae bacterium
GTACAACACCACGACGACCCGGGGAAGTTGGTTTGACTTTAACTAATGCCATTTCTTCTCTCCTTATTCGCCAGCTGCAAAGTTAATTTCTTGACCTGGCTTCAAGCTGACATAAGCCTTCTTCCAGTCGTTACGCTTGCCCATCGTGCGGCCAGCGCGCTTCGTTTTACCTAATACATTCGCAGTGGTAACAGTTTCAACTTCAACCTTAAAGACCAGCTCAACTGCTGCTTTAATCTCTGGTTTCGTTGCATCTTTACGCACTTTAAAAGCGATTTGCTGATATTTGTCAGCAACGTATGTCGCTTTTTCAGTCACTTGCGGCGCAAGGATGACTTGCAACAAACGATCTTGAGTGTGAATTAGTGCGCTCATGCTAGCATCTCCTCAAGTTTCTTCACTGCACCAGCTGTCGCCAATACTTTAGGGAAACGAACCAAGCTAACTGGGTCAGCATGCTGCGCCTCCACAACCATCACATTGGTTAAGTTGCGTGAAGATAAATATAAATTCTCATCAAAACCCTCAGTCAACAACAGCACGCCGTCGTCATAACCTAGACCTTTGATCTTCTCAACAAATTGCTTTGTTTTTGGTGTGTCGACTTTAAAGTCTTCAACCACAGCAATACGCTCTTGACGAACCAACTCAGAAAGAATCGTTTGCATACCAGCACGGTAGGCTTTACGGTTTACTTTATGTGTGTAGTTATCAATCGGGCTTGATGGGAACGCACGTCCACCCCCACGCCAGATTGGGCTAGACGTCATACCTGCACGTGCATTACCCGTTCCTTTTTGGCCGTAAGGCTTTCTTGTTGAATGCTTAACGGTGCCACGTGTTTTTTGCGCACGTGTTGATGTACGCGCATTGGCCATATAGGCAACCACGACTTGATGCACCAACGACTCATTAAACTCTCGACCAAAAGCAGCTTCAGAAACTTTTACGCCCTTTTTAGCAGCTTGGCCTTTATTGTCAATTAGCTTAATT
>SPJO01000159.1 GCA_006844635.1 Methylophilaceae bacterium
CTCACTGGAAAGCACTGAAACCAGGTTCAGGCTTCGGTGGTAAAGCACAAGTTGGTGTCAAAATGAGTGATATCTTGAAAAAAATCAAGTAAGCACACATTCTCACTAAAAGAAAACGGCCAGTTTTGGCCGTTTTTTTTCGTCTATAATCACACATCGATATTAACTAGCGTTAGAATACCGCTTTCAGTTTGTCACGGTTTTGTCATGAAACTGTCACAAAGCAGTCGTAACATTGCAACACACTTTTTAAGGGATTAATATGCAGACATTTAGATCATCGATGATTAAAGGTTTTATTCAGTTTACTAGTGCAATTGCCATCGCCTCAACTTTAGGCGCATGCTCTAAATCAGACGATAGCAACACCGTAGAAGAGCCAATGTTTGAGCCCAATGCAATTGTTACTATCGATGGTTCTAGTACCGTATTTCCAGTCACTGAAGCGGTTGCTGAAGAATTTCAAATTGCAACAAAAACAAAAGTAACGGTCGGCATTTCAGGTACGGGTGGCGGCTTTAAGAAGTTCTGCCGAGGTGAAACAGATATTTCAGGTGCTTCACGTCCAATCAAGCAAAAAGAAATCGATAAATGTAAAGAAGCGGGCATTGAATTTATTGAACTGCCTGTTGCTTTCGATGCATTAACTGTCGTGATTAACCCAGCCAATGACTTTGCAAAAGAGATGACAGTTGCAGAGCTCAAAACCATCTGGGGCCCAGAAGCGCAAGAGAACATTACTTCTTGGAATCAAGTCAATCCAGATTGGCCAGATCAACCATTAAAACTATTTGGCCCAGGTGCTGACTCAGGAACTTTTGATTACTTTACGGAAGCCATTATTGGCAAGTCAAAATCTAGCCGTGGTGACTTTACAGCATCAGAGGATGACAATGTACTCGTTACTGGCGTAGCAGGCGACAAAGGTGGCATCGGTTACTTTGGTTATGCTTATTATGAAGAAAATAAAGACAAACTGACCGCTGTAGCAGTTTCAGAAGAAGCTGGTAAAGCTGGTGTCTTACCTTCGAAAGCATCCATTGAAGATGGTACATACCAACCACTTGCTCGCCCAATTTTCATCTACGTGAAGAAAAGTGCTGCTCAAGAAAAAGCACATGTTAAAGCATTCGTTGACTACTACTTAGAACAAGGTCGCCCACTGATTGAAGAAGTAAAATATGTACCATTACCAGCTGAAGACCAAGATGCTGTGATTGCACACTGGAAGGCATTAAAAGCAGGTACGGGCTTTATCGAAGGCAAAGCAGAAGTTGGTGTGAAAATTAAAGATTTACTAGACCGCGTACAATAATCTAGTTTAATCAAGCACATGAAGAAACCTAGCAAGCTAGGTTTCTTTTGTTATTTTATCAATTGAATACGGAAGTGAATTAACGTGAACACGGCCACCCAAGTGCAAGAGCCTTCTCAACGCACGACTATCAGCCCGCGCCTTGCCAAAAACTATAGGCGCAATATTACTGAGCGCATTATTGAGTTTTTGCTCATGCTGTGTGCACTATCTGCAGTCTTTACGACCATCGCTATTGTCGTTATCTTGGTGTATGAGTCTTATTCATTCTTTGAGCACGTTTCTGTATTCGACTTTTTAACTGACCCGCAATGGACACCGTTATTTGAAGATGCACATTACGGCATCATGCCATTGGTTTCAGGTACGTTGACCATTTCATTCGTTGCCTTAGCTTTTGCCGTCCCAGTCGGCACCATCGCTGCGATTTATTTGTCAGAGTTTGCTTCACATAAAACACGTGAAACTGTGAAGCCAATTCTGGAATTATTAGCGGGCGTTCCAACGATTGCTTTTGGTTACTTTGCATTATTGCTAGTCACACCACTCTTGCAAATGGTATTCCCAGACTTACCAACATTTAACATGTTAGGCCCTGGCATTGTGATTGGTATTATGGTTGTGCCCTATATCGCATCCGTTTCTGAAGATGCAATGCGCGCTGTACCGATGAGTATGCGAGAAGGCGCTTATGCCATGGGAGCAACACGTTTTCAAACGGCAATGCGCGTGGTCACGCCAGCCGCGATATCAGGCATTGTTGCTGCGTATATTCTTGCCATTTCACGCGCAATTGGTGAGACAATGGTAGTGGCAATTGCCGCAGGCCAACAGCCTAATTTAACATTTAATCCAATGGACTCTGCAGCAACAATCACAGCCTACATCGTACAAGTAGCAATGGGTGATTTACCACATGGCAGCATTGGTTATCAAAGTATCTTTGCAGCTGGTTTAGTACTGATGTTAATGACATTGTTCTTTAATGTACTAGGCCACTTCACACGTAAAAAATTCCGCGAGGCTTATTAATGGGAACAGCATCTACACTAGAGAATATTGACGCCGTCCGGGCGATGATTAAACGTGCCAAGTTGAAAGATCATATCTTCGGCTTAGTCGGTTTAGTCTGCATCATGCTCATTTTATTAACCTTGCTGATTCTATTTGTTGATTTAGTTGTGGATGGCTATCCCAAACTATTTTCAGCAGATTTCTACAGCAACTTCCCGTCTCGACGCGCTGCAAAAGCGGGTTTACTATCAGCATTAGTTGGTTCATCGCTCGTTATGTTGGTGACATTTGTTTCAGCCGTACCCATGGGTGTTGGCGCAGCAATTTACCTTGAAGAATATGCGCCAAAGAATTGGTTTACTGAAATTATTGAAGTGAACGTGACCAACCTAGCTGCGGTGCCATCTATTATTTACGGTTTATTAGCATTAGGCTTATTCGTCTATACGCTAGACTTTGGCAATAGCATATTAACGGCTGGTTTAACGCTTGGCTTGCTCATTCTACCAGTAGTGATCGTGGCCACCCGGGAAGCCATTCGTGCTATCCCTATTGCGATTCGTGAAGCAGCTTATGCGGTAGGCGCAACCAAAGGTCAAGTGGTTGGTCAGCATGTTGTCCGCTATTCAGCGGGCGGTATTTTAACGGGCGTGATTATCGGTATGGCACGTGCCATTGGTGAAACAGCACCTGTGATTACCATTGGGGCACTCACCTTTATTGCATTCTTGCCTGAGTCGCCAGTTTCATCGACACCACCATTTATTAACTTTGAATGGCTCACATCTGGCTTTACTGTATTACCTATTCAAATGTTTAGCTGGCTATCTCGTCCAAGTTCATCATTCCACGTTAATGCGGCAGCAGCAGGGGCGATTATTATTTTGGTGACATTACTCATGAATGGCATTGCAATTAAAATGCGTTATAACATTCGTAAGAAAATCAAGTGGCAATAATATTGCAATATTGAACAAATAGACTTTAAATTAAACGGTTTCAATAGAAACATTATTCAATTAGGAAATTTTAACTATGGCGAACGCCGACCTAACAACGAAAGCAGAAGCACGTGACTTTAACTTCTTTTACAGTAATGGCCATCATGCGTTGAAAAACATCAACCTGCCATTGTATGAGAATAAAATTACGGCACTGATCGGCCCATCAGGCTGTGGTAAATCAACGTTATTACGTTCATTTAACCGCATGCATGACCTTTACCCTGGCAACCGATACGAGGGTGAAATTGTTATGCATCCAGATAACACCAATATTCTTGATGCCAATGTGGATCCCATTGAAGTTCGCATGCGTATCAGCATGGTGTTCCAAAAACCAAACCCGTTCCCAAAGTCTATCTTTGAGAACGTGGCCTATGGCTTACGTGTTCGTGGTGAGAAAAACAAGCGCTTGTTAGCCGATAAAGTTGAAGAGGCACTAAAAGGCGCTGCGTTGTGGGATGAAGTTAAGGACCGCTTACAAGACCTTGCTTTCAACTTGTCTGGTGGTCAACAACAACGTTTATGTATCGCGCGTGCTTTGGCAACTGACCCTGAAATCATGTTGTTCGATGAACCAACATCAGCATTAGACCCAATTGCAACAGCGAATATTGAAGAGTTAATGAATGATCTCCGTGGTAAATTGACTATGTTGGTGGTCACACATAATATGCAACAAGCGGCACGCGTTTCAGATTACACCGCTTATATGTATCTAGGTGATTTAATCGAGCATGACAAAACAGGCGACATCTTTATTAAGCCAAAAGATAAGCGTACTGAAGACTATATTACTGGCAGAATTAGCTAACCGAAAACCAACAATATCTAACCGTTACGTTAGGAAAAAAATATGATTGATACAACACATCTTTCGACGCAATTTGACGAAGACTTAGAACGCTTACGTAGCCGCGTACTTGAAATGGGCGGCCTAGTAGAGTCACAAATCAACCTCACAACCAAAGCATATGCGAATAATAGTAGTTCGGCCGTATTAGATGTCTTAGAAAATGACCGTGACGTTAATAACTTAGAAAAAATCATTGATGATGACTGTATCCATGTGATTGCGAAGCGCCAACCAACCGCTTCAGACTTACGCCTTGTTATGTCTATTAGTAAAATGGTGACTGATCTTGAGCGTTCTGGTGACGAAATCAAGAAAATGGCAAAAAGTATTCGCCGTATTCAAGAACGAGATTTAGCGGTATTAAAAACAACAACTGACGTTAAACACTTAGCTAATGTTGCAAGCTCGCAACTAAGAAGCGCCTTAGATACATTTGCAAGGCTCGATGCTAATGAAGCAAAAACCGTAATAGATGCTGATGATGCTTTAGATAAAGAGTTTAAAGCAATTGTTCGCCAATTGATTACTTTCATGATGGAAGATCCGCGTTCAATCACAACAGCTTTAGATGTTATTACCATTGCCCGTTCTATTGAGCGCGTAGGTGATCATGCCAAGAATATCGCAGAGCAAGTGATTTACATTGTAGAGGGTCGCGACGTACGTCATACCGAAAGTGATGATGCATAAATAAAACGCTCTACTTTGCATTTATCCTAGCGGCGCAGTTTCCTGCGCCGTTAACGTTTCTACAATTGACGCCTTAACTTGCGCTTGCGCAAATTAAGCGATACATTTAACTGATATATTACAGATTAACCATTATGACATATCAAATATCGGTAACCTAAATACCATCAATATTTGTTATCGTAGGAGCCCATGAGAAATCAAACAACAACGCTACTAGATCGTGACTTAAGTATCCTCAGTTTTAATGAGCGTGTGCTCTCGCTTGCACAAAGAGAAGACTATCCGTTATTAGAGCGCTTGAGATTTCTATGTATTGTGGCGTCTAATTTGGATGAATTTTTCGAAGTACGGATGGAGCAGCAGTTAGAAGCCATGCAGGATGGTATTACGCGTGGGAAAGTCACGGCACAAACCTATGAGAGCATCTCTAATAAAGCCCACACCTTAGTTGACCGACAGTATCACTTATTCGCTAATGTGCTAATGCCCGCATTAGAACAAGAGGGTGTCGAATTACGCTCTAGCAGCATACGAACCGCTGCAGAAAAACGTTGGGTAGCGCAATACTTTCACAAAGAGGTCAAACCGCTGTTACTGCCTATTGCGCTCGACCCATCACACCCATTTCCGCAAGTAGCCAATAAGGCACTGAACTTTATTGTCGAAATCGACAATAAACTCAAGAAAACAAAAACCATCGCGATTGTCCGCGTCCCACGTGTATTACCTCGATTGATTCGCATCCCTTCTCGTGTGAACAAAAAGAAACAATGCTATGTGTCATTAACCAGCGTCATTCGTGCACATTTGCCTGACTTGTTTGAAGGCGTCAAGATACGTAACTTCTCTCAATTCAGGGTAACCAGGAATTCAGACCTTGATGTCGATGAAGATGATGTCAGCAACTTAAGGACCGCTTTACGTAAAGAGCTTGCACACCGACAGTACGGTGAGCCTGTACGGTTAGAGGTCACAGAAGACTGTGATGACGCACTCGCGGACTTTTTACTTGAACAATTTTCATTAACACAAAGTGCTTTGTATAAGGTCAATGGCCCGGTAAACTTAGGCCGCTTAATACAGTTGCCTGATTTAGCGGGGATTGCCGAACTTTCCTTCCCTTCTCATACACCCGCTTGGCCAAAAGCATTATCCACGACTGAGTCTATTTTTAGTCAACTAAAAAAACGTGACATTCTTATTCACCAGCCTTTCGAAAGCTTCGAGGCGGTTATTCAGTTATTAGATGAAGCGGTACATGACGATGATGTATTGGCCATTCATCAAACCATTTATCGTGCAGGCTCAGACCCACGCATGCTCGACTTGCTTAAAAAAGCCGTTCAAAAAGGCAAAGAGGTGCTGGTCGTGGTGGAGTTAAAAGCCAGGTTTGATGAAGAGGCCAACATCAACTGGGCTGAAGCACTAGAATCCATTGGCGCTCAAGTTGTATATGGCATTGTCGGCTTAAAGACACATGCCAAAATGTGTTTAATCATGCGCCGTGAAGGCCGGTCAATTAAACGTTACGGCCATGTTTCAACCGGTAATTACAACCCGAAAACGGCGAAGCTTTATACAGATCTCAGCATGCTCACGTGTGACCTCACATTCACGCGAGAAATGGAGCATGTGTTTAGACATTTAACCAGTGAATTACCACTGCCAAGAATGCGCAAACTCTTAGTCTCGCCATTTACTTTACACAGTACAATGCGTCGGTATATTAATGCCGCGACCAATGCTGCCGCTAAAGGTAAACCCGCTAGAATTATCATCAAAACCAACTCATTAACCGATGAAGCACTTGCTCTGGCTCTAATTCGCGCAGCTAAAAAAGGCGTGGTGATTGATTTAATCGTCCGCGGCGCATGCATCTTGCCGCTGAATATCAAAGGCTTAGAAGGTCGAATTCGTATCCGCTCTATTGTGGGTCGTTTCTTAGAACACTCACGTGCATTTTATTTTAACGTTGATGGCAAAGTGAAACTTTGGTTATCTAGCGCCGACTGGATGACACGTAATATGCTAAGGCGTGTAGAAATTGCTTGGCCTATCTTAGACCCTGAAATGCAACAGCGCATCATGGATGAATGCTTCATCCCTTACCTTCAAGACAATATTGATGCGTGGGCACTCACTGAAGACGGCACCTACCGCTTAGTTGCCAAATTGCCTAGCAACGAGAAACCATCAAAGCAATTCTCTGCACAAAACCATTTAATAGAAATGCACACTAGGTAAGGTCTTGTTTTTTCGGACGCCCTGTTTTAATAACGGGCAATGCGACAATCGCGGCCATCAACTGTGCATCTGTCATTAATGCTAACTGCTTAATCCCGGCTCGTAACAACTCACTTTTTTTAACTGGGCGATCCAACTCAGCTAAACGCGTCTTTAATACTTTGAGCTGTGCATATTCATCTTTTGGCATGGTAAAGCTATCCCGTGCCATTTTCAGCTTGTTGGGGTTCGTTTTCTCGTGCTTTTTGCCACGTCGAAGTTTAGCTACCCTTTTACGTTTAGGTGTCACAATGGTTAGGCTAGGGCTACCGTCTTCTGACGCTGCACTCACCTTTTTTTTCACAACCCGTTCTGATGAAACTTTTGTCTTAACTGACATCGACGCACTCCATTTATAAATGGGAAGAACCGTTCACTGCGACAGTATAATGCAATCATATTGCATTTTTATAACGAACTTTCTAAGACTTTGTTGTAACGGCTAAGCGCCAATGTGTTTTCTTCCAAGCAATTACTTCTTCTTCTAACAGGTATGCTGATTGTGGATGCGCTTCAATCCAGCTATCCAAAACTGTTAACTGCAATTTATTCTCATTGAATGTTAACTGCTTAATACCTGTTAATTTTGGCTCATTTCGTGAATGACAGAGAATAATCGCCAAACGTAAGCAAGCCAGTGATACGATTAACTGGTTATCATCGTTTGTTAGCTCAAGTTTTTTAATCTTGCCATGTTGACCTAACACTAACAAACTCAAATGATGTAACTCACTTTGTGAGAAACCCATTAACTCCGTATGGTCTAAGATATATGCGCCATGCCGATGTGAGGCAGCGTGAGAAATATTGCTGCCAATTTCATGGCATTGCGCTGCCCAAGCCAATAACCGTCGTTGCGCTTTCAGCTCACTTTTCTTCAAATGCAAGTCATCTGCAGCATAATCAAATAAATGCATACTGGCTTGTACCACATTGTTTGCGTGTGATGTATCGACCGGGAAACGGCTTAACAGAAAATTAACGGAGGCTTCTTTGGTATAAACTAAGCCATCACTCGCCTCTGCGACCATGTCGTAAAACAGGCCATGCCGTAAAGCACCTCTCGCAACATGCAACGTATCAATTTTCAACAAATCGAACACCGCCCTCAACACACTGAGGCCGCCACCAATAACCGCTTTACGTTCCGTTTTTAAGCCTGAAAGTTTTAAGCGGTCTGCTTGTTTGGCTTTCACTAGTTCGCTATGTAACCAGTTAAGGCCTTTCTGCGTAACCTTGCCTTCATCAAACCCAGCAGCAGCCAGCACATCCCCCACGGCACCAACCGTGCCTGATGCACCATACGCAACATCCCAATGTTTTGGTGCATATGACTTGGCAATGACATCCAAGAATGATTTAGCAGCCACTTCAGCACGTTTTAAATTGCGTTCAGATAACTCTCCATCAGGAAAGTATTTTAAGGACCATGCGACAGAACCAACACGCAAAGACTCTGTCGTTTTTGCATCAAAATGTTGCCCTAAAATAAACTCCGTCGATCGACCACCAATATCAATCACTAGCCGACGCTCATCGCTTTGCGGTAAGAAGTGACTCACCCCTTGGTAAATAAGCCGTGCTTCCTCTACCCCTGAGATGACTTCAATATCATAGCCCAGCGCTTTCTGCGCTAATGCAATAAATTGTTTTCGGTTGCGTGCTTCACGAAGCGTTTGTGTCGCAACAGCACGAACATTCTGTTTTGGGAAACCTTTCAGCGCTTCCCCAAATCGTTCCAAGCATTTTAAACCGCGCTCAATGGCAGCAGCATTCAAGTTGCGATTCTCATCTAAATCACCTCCTTGCCTAACTGCCTCTTTAATATAGTCTACGCGTTGTATTTGTCCGCCAACATGGTGTGCAATTTCCAATCTAAAACTATTTGACCCTAAATCAACTGCGGCAAACAACGTCTCCGCATCTATCGTGATATTTTTTTCCATATGCTTATTTATAGCATATTAAAAAATAAAAGGGGGTGAAAACACCCCCTAAAAATTCAGTTTTTAACACGCTAGAGCACCTGATTAATTATCAACTATTGGGCTATATGGGACGTTATTCCGTTTAGATTGATATTGTGTACTGATTTTTTGATAAAAAGCTGCCATGCGCTTTGCTTGTGTACTCGCGGCCCACACCTGCTCGGCATAGGCTTTCGCTTTGTTACCCAAATCATCACGTAAGGCCCGGTCATCGATTAATGTCGACACTCTTTCTGCAAAAGCATAAGCATTTTCTGATGCAATTAATGCCCCTTCCCCTTCAACGAGGATTGAAGCAGTACCCAATTCTGATATCGCCACCACTGGCGTCGCCTGCGCCATGGCTTCTAGCAGTACAAGGCCCTGTGTTTCGCTTTTGGATGAGAATACAAATGCATCCGCGGATTTATAGCAAGCATTCAACTCAGTATTCCGATCTAAGTAGCCGATAAACTTTACATTGTCTTCAATCTTCAAGGTCATCGCTAATTGCTGTAATGATTTCTCCGCTGGACCTTCCCCTGCAATCACCAACAATATATTGGGATAACGTTCAGCTAAGATTTTGGTCATTTCCAGTAGAAAGGTAATATTCTTTTCATAAGCGACACGACCGACATAGAGTAGCATCGGGCGATTGTTCTCAATGCCATATTCTCTTTTAAATGCCAATGCATCCGCCTCAGCAAAGCTAGCATCTACCAACCCTGTTGGAATTACATTCGCTGTTGTGCCAACACCGTAGCCCCTCAACACATCTAACATGGGCTGGGAAGGCACTACGATTGCATCAACTGCATTACACTGCTTTCTGGAAATGCCACGCGCTAAACTACGGGCAATTTTTTGCGGAATCCATGGTAAGTAATGGTGTAAATAATCTTCGAAGAAAGTGTGGTAGGTTTCAACACAAGGTATCCCCAACCGTTTTGCTAGTTTCAAGCCCAAGTAATGGGCGACAAAGGGGGTATTTACATGAATAATATCGTAGTTTTCTTTTTTCAGTTCAGGCAAAAGCTTCATCGCCGCGCCATGACGCATCAACCGATCTTCTGGATCAAAGTAAATTTTACGAGCAGGTATGCGTTTAATAAAATCTGCATCATCTTGATGAGTGTCTTCTGAAGCATCACCGTAATCAGGCGCAATCAAATCGACCTCATGCCCTAGCATGAGCAACTGGTCAACAAATGTTTTTATCGATGTTGATACGCCATTCACACGTGGAAAGTAAACATCTGAAATAAAAAGTATTTTCATATTTTTAGCAATTATTTTCTGGATATTATCATCATATTTCTCATTTATTACAGATTGATGAATATGACAGATGTTTCCGATTAACTTTAAGTTATGTCATGTAAGTTTCATAATGGCATGTCAAATTAGCGCCATGAATATCAAAAAGCATTTGCGAACTTGTTACTGGTTGCTCCCACTTTTCGTCTATTCAATAGATGCAAACGCATGGGGTTTGTACACCCATATTTATTTTGCACAGTCCGCATTGTTAGCTTCACCGCTATTAGATAAGCGATTCCGAGAAGCGATCAAACGCTTCCCTGAACTAGTCGCAGCAGGCGCCTGCTTACCCGACCTAGCCATTGTTTCCAAGCAATTCAAAACCACACATCAGTGGCAAAAAGCTGCTTATTTAATCAACCATGCGCAAACAACAGAAGAAACAGCAATTGCGATTGGGTACGCAAATCACTTATATGTTGATGTCATTGCGCACAATCATTTTGTCCCAGCGCATGAAGCCTTGTGGGAACACGAGAGCATGCTCACGCACATTGCCGCCGAATGGGCGATGGATGCACACGTTAAAAAGTTGCTACAGTACACCCCTGGACAACTGTTGTCTAAACACGCTTCATTAATGAGCCACTTTGTTGCTCCATGCTTTTCACAACCGCAGCGCGTTGTAAAAAAGAACCTCACCAAACTAGCTTTTGCAGACCGGTTACTACGGACTGTGCAGATTCCAAATATCATTCACAAAAGTATTCGATTCAGTAATCGTAAAAAACATAAACATTATGATTACTATATTGGCAAAACCGAGCAGGCTTTAAAAGACTTTCATAAAGTACTGAATGGCTACCATCCTAATTGGCTGCCAGAGCTTTCTATTAGCGATGATGTGCATCGCATTACAATGTGGCGTAAACACTGCTTAGAAACGCTGCATATTGACCATAGTGAACCGATTCGATACTACAGCGCCAGCCAATAATAAGGGATATTTTTTAAGTGCCCGCTATACAAATAATGTCAGTGAAATAGCTGACATTAAAAAGCCAATCACAGCGCCTGCCAGTACATCACTGGGATAATGTAAGCCAAGTACAACACGTGATGCAGCAACCATGATGCTAAAGGGAATCACTAACATTGCCAGTGAAGGATAGTAAGCTAAGGTCATGCAAGTAAAGACAACAGCATGCAGGGTATGGCCTGATGGAAAGCTGAAATAATCTAAAGGCTTACCTGTTAGCCATACATCTTGCAAAACTTGATATGGTCTAGGTCTAAGCGTTTTGCCCTTTAACCATTTGTAGACCAGCGTACCAGAAAGGCCAGTCGCAATGATGTGCAGAACAGGCAACCAAGCCGAATCCCCCTTAACCCAAAGGATACCTAAGAGCATGGTGTACCAGAACACACCATCACCCAAGCGACTCATTAGCCTAAACCAGTTACGGACAAAACGGTACTGGCTAGTTCGACTTACTTTAATGCATAATGCACGATCAATATGATGCATCCAAGTGAGGTATAAACGCATTTTGTTTGTCATCATTGTCTCCAATTACAAGAGGGCACAATGACAGAATGCGCTTTAAGTATGACAGATGCATGAAGCTAGAATGAATGTTTTATGATGGCAAAACAGAGCACCTGAAAGCAGTTATTGTTTGCTTTGCGCATCCACGACAGCAGCGATATCTTCCGCCAACTGCTGCACCAACTTGGCGTCTTGACCTTCAACCATCACACGTATTTTAGGCTCTGTACCGGATGCGCGTAATAGCACTCGGCCGGTGTCGGCAAGTGCAGATTCAGCCGTTTTAACCGCTTGTTGTATCGCAGGCAACTGCAAATCAAGCTTACCTTTTGTCGTCACATTAATCAGCACCTGTGGGTATAGCTTCAAGGCATCCCCCATCTGCGCAAGCGTTTTTCCTTTTTCTTGCAAGACATTCAACACTTGCAATGCTGAAATAATTGCATCACCACTGGTATGTTGATCCAGCGTTAGGATATGGCCTGAATTCTCACCGCCTAGCTTCCAATTCTTTTCTTTTAGCAACTCTAATACATAACGATCACCAACATTGGCTCTACCAAATGGGATTTGGTGTTTTTTCAATGCATGCTCTAATGCCAAGTTGGTCATCAATGTGCCTGCAACACCACCCTTTAATTTACCCGTGGCGTATAAGCCTAAAGCAATAATGTAAAGCAGTTGATCGCCGTCTAGTAATTGACCCTTTGCGTCTACCATCAGCACACGGTCACCATCACCATCAAAAGCAATACCCAAATCTGCCTGTTGCGCGACCACAGCTTTTTGCAAAGCCTCCGGATGTGTTGAGCCAACATCTAAGTTAATGTTTAAACCATTTGGCGTATCACCAATGGCCACTACCTCTGCGCCTAATTCATGGAACACGAGTGGCGCAACCTTATAGGTCGCACCATTGGCGCAATCCAAGACAATCTTCAGCCCGCGTAAGTCTAAGTCGTTGGGGAATGTACTTTTACAAAACTCCACATACCTTGCCCGCGCATCTTCAATGCGTTTTGCTTTACCAAGTTTTTCAGAGTCAACTAGTTGCATTGGTTTTTCTAGTTCTGCCTCAATCGCAAACTCAACATCGTCACCTAACTTCTCCCCACCACTCGAGAAAAACTTAATGCCGTTGTCGTAATAGGGGTTATGCGATGCAGAAATCACAATGCCAGCTTGTAAACGAAGCGCACGTGTTAAATAGGCAATTGCAGGTGTTGGCATCGGGCCTGTTAAGAGCGTATCTACACCAGCTGCGGCTAAACCAGCCTCTAACGCTGACTCTAGCATATAGCCAGAAATACGCGGGTCTTTACCAATCAAAACTGCTGGGCGGCCACCTTTCGTGCCTTTCTGTGCTAACACACGACCTGCAGCGTAGCCTAACCGCATGACAAACTCTGGGTTAATTCTATCGCTTCCGACTTTGCCGCGAATCCCATCTGTACCAAAATACTTTTTACTCATTCTGTTTCCAATGCTATCTATTATTGTATGGCTGAAACGACTTTTAATGCTTCAACAGTCGCCGCCACATCATGTACACGCAATAGTTTAGCGCCTTTCATCGCTGAAATCACAGCAGCACTGACACTCGCATGCAAACGCGCGCCGACATCACTGCCCGTCACTTTACCTAATACAGATTTACGTGACAAACCGACTAACACTGGCAAATCTAAGGCCGTGAGTTGGTCTAGCTGTTGCAATAAGGTGATATTGTGTTCTCGCGTTTTACCAAAACCAAAACCAGGGTCAAGCAACATTCTATTACGTGCAATACCCGCTTGCTGACAATGGTCGGCCCGTGCCTTTAAGAAATCTGCCACTTCGCTCACCACATCTTGATAATGCGGCGCATCCTGCATGGTCTCTGGTGTCCCCTGCATATGCATTAAACAGACGGCAGCTTGCGAATTTGCAACCGCCGCTACAGCCCCTTCTTCTTGCAGCGCTTTAACATCATTCACGAGACTAGCACCTGCCGCTATCGCTGCACGCATCACAGCCGGTTTATAGGTGTCAATTGAAATCGGCACATCGATTTTTGCCGTTAAAGACTCAATCACTGGGATGACCCGGTCCAACTCTTCTTGCAAGCCAACAGGCGTCGCATTAGGCCGCGTAGACTCACCACCAACATCAATCACATCAACCCCAGTTTCTACCAAAGACAAGGCATGTGTAACCGCTACATCCACTTGAGTATAGTCACCACCATCAGAGAAGGAATCTGGGGTGACATTGAGAATACCCATCACACGCGGGGTGCTGAGGTCAAGTTTATATTTTCCGCAATTTAAGATCATTAATAATTAAGGCTGACTAAATTCAATTTAGCCAGCCTTAATTTTACTCCATATTACTTAGGTTATTCTTTTTTTGCCGTTGGTTGCGGCTTAGGATTAACCGTGGCACCTGCACCACCGTTGCTATTATCAGCATCCGGCTTATCTTTGTTCTCACGAGGTTTTGGTTCACGTACGGGCTTACCTGCCATAATGTCATTAATTTGATCTGCATCGATGGTTTCATATTCCATGAGTGCTGCAGTCATCGCTTCAACTTTGTCACGATTGTCTTCGAGCAATTTACGGGCAATATCATATTGCTCATCAAGAATACGTCGAATCTCAGCATCGACCTTTTGCTGTGTCGCTTCTGAAACAGTCTTCGCGCTCATGCTGCCAAAGAATGAATCTTGTTCATCTCCTACATAGACCATGGTACCTAATGCATCACTCATCCCATACTTCGTCACCATATCCCGTGCCAATTTCGTTGCACGTTCAAAGTCATTAGATGCACCTGTCGACATCTGGTTAACAAACACCTCTTCTGCGATACGACCACCAAATAAGATAGAAATTTCTTCTAACATTTTGACGCGATAGTTGCTAATACGGTCAAACTCTGGCAACTGCCATGTTAACCCTAACGCCCAACCACGCGGCATAATCGTCACTTTATGGACTGGGTCCGCATTCGGTAATAGTTTCGCCACCACTGCATGACCTGATTCATGATAAGCCGTGTTACGACGTTCTTCCTCTCGCATCACCATAGACTTACGCTCTGGACCCATGTATAGCTTGTCTTTCGCATCCTCAAAGTCTTGCATATCGACAGTACGTTTATTACGTCTTGCAGCAAACAATGCCGCTTCATTGACTAAGTTGGCCAAATCAGCACCACTAAAGCCTGGCGTACCACGCGCTAAGATATCGGCTTTCACATCTGGGTCAATCGGCACCTTACGCATATGCACCATCAAGATTTGTTCACGGCCTTTAATATCTGGCAAACCAACCATCACTTGACGATCGAAACGACCAGGACGTAGCAAGGCTTTATCTAATACATCAGCACGGTTTGTTGCTGCAATCACAATCACACCAGAACTTGCCTCAAAACCATCCATTTCAACAAGCAATTGATTCAAGGTTTGCTCACGCTCATCATTACCGCCGCCTGTACCAGAACCACGGCTACGACCAACTGCATCAATCTCATCAATAAAGATAATGCATGGTGAGTTTTTCTTGGCTGTTTCAAACATGTCTCGTACACGAGATGCACCAACACCAACAAACATCTCAACAAAGTCTGAGCCTGAAATGGTAAAGAATGGTACTTTTGCCTCACCAGCGATGGCACGAGCGAGTAATGTCTTACCTGTACCTGGAGGCCCCACCATCAACACACCGCGTGGGATACGTCCACCTAGTTTTTGGAACTTACCAGGATCTTTTAAGAAATCAACCAGCTCAGTGACCTCTTCTTTCGCTTCATCACAGCCAGCCACATCCGAGAATGTTGTTGAGTTATTACTTTCGTCTAACTGCCTAGCTTTACTTTTACCAAATGAGAATGGGCCACCACCTTTGCCACCACCTTGCATTTGACGCATAAAGAAAATCCATACACCAATCAATAAAATCATCGGGAACCATGACATAAAGAGCTCAAGCAGCAATGAACGTTGTTCTTCAGCTTTCGCTTCGACCTCAACGTTATACTTCAGTAAGTCACTCACCATCCATAAATCATTGGGTGCGTAAGTACTAAATTTACGGTTGTCTTTGGTTGTACCAGTTACATTGCGACCATCAATTTGTACTTTTGCTACATTGCCTTGTTTCACTTCACTCATGAATTGCGAGTACACCATTTTATTGCTACCCGCTTCAGGGTTGCCAAACTGCTGAAAGACGGTCATTAACACAAGTGCAATGGCAATCCAGATAGCAATATTTTTTGCAATATTATTCACTAGTTTTTTCCTTTTTATGCTCGAGGTGTCTCAAGCAATTAAATCATCTTTTTCATTAGTTTAACCCTTACGGCCTAAACCTAACAAATATACTTCACTACTACGTCCACGTGAAGCTTTTGGCTTTCTAGTCACTACTTTATCAAATTCTGAGCGCATGCGCTTAACGATATCGTCAAAACCTGAGCCAATAAACACTTTGACTAAGAAATTACCCTTAGGTTTCAACCAATCGTTGCTAAATTCCAACGCCAGTTCTGTTAAATAAGTAGCGCCCGCTTGATCTGCATCTTTTACCCCACTAATATTGGGGGCCATATCGGCAATAACAAGGTCTACAGGCTTATTATTTAACTTTTCTTCTAACAACCTTAGAATGCTTTCTTCTCGGAAGTCACCTTGTATAAACTCAACACCTGCAATCGGGTCTATCTCAAGTAAATCCAAGCCGATAATGCGCCCATTGCCTTTTAAACGCTGCTTGACCACCTGTGCCCAGCTACCTGGTGCACAACCTAAGTCAACAACTGTCATCCCTGACTTAATCAACTTATCTTTATCATCAATCTCAATCAACTTATAAGCAGCACGCGCGCGGTAACCGTCTTTCTGCGCACGCTTTACATACTCGTCATTCACATGCTCGTGCATCCACGCCTTACTACGACTACTAAGCTTCATGTCTCATATGAATTCATGATAAAATCCATCTCCTCTTTAGTTCTTTAAAAGCACACCTGTTCATGAAATTGAATCCAAAGCAAATTACACATTTACGTGGTCTCGCCCATAGCCTCAGCCCTGTCGTGATGATCGCAGACAAAGGCTTGACTGAAAATGTGCTCAAAGAAATCAATATCGCTTTGAACTCACATGAGCTCATCAAAATCAAAGTCGCCGGTGATGACCGTAATGTACGTAAAGCACTTTATGAAGCAATTTGCGAACAAACGGATGCCGTCGCTATACATCATATCGGCAAACAGTTAGTGATTTACCGTGCTAGCGATACCATCAAAGAAAAAAACAAGGTCCAAATTCCTAAACTTTAGTGGCTAACGTTGCTGCGATTTCAACACCAGCGCAATACCAAGCAAACACTCAAGTAAATAAACAGCACCGGCAACACCATGCCATGCTGCAAACTGGCTAGCATACGGACTTGCCATCACTGGGCTAGGTAATGCGTCTGTTTTCATTTTTGCGAGCAGCGGCTGAATGCCATATTGACCAATTAGAATCAACACCAGCATCGCAATGATAATCCAGAAATAGCTTTGTTTGACGACAGACGATTGTAGCCTGATATAAGCTTCTATTAACAAAACAGCACCTGAGACAAGGCCGATATAACTGATCGCTGTAAATAATTGTCCCGCAATATTGCCTGCTAATGTGCGGTCTGCCACCACATCAAATAAAATACTGGCCGTTAAGCTAGTCATCCACAGGCCACCCACCCACAAGGTGATGACTAGCAATGAGAGTTTACGCAACATACTTAAATGTAGAGCACCTCGATAATTTCGTACTCTTTAACACCACCTGGTGCGGCCACTTCCGCAATCTCGCCTTCTTCTTTACCGATAAAGGCGCGTGCGATTGGCGAAACAATTGATATTTTACCGCCTTTAATATCGGCCTCGTCTTCACCAACGATTTGATATGTTTGTATATCTCCTGACTCTAAATCTTCACAACGCACTGTCGTACCAAAGACAATACGGCCTTCAGCATTCAGCGTTGCTGGGTCAATAATCTGCAAGTTAGATAACTTACCTTCTAATTCTGAAATGCGGCCCTCAATAAAACTTTGCTTTTCTTTTGCCGCCTCATATTCAGCATTCTCAGACAAGTCACCTTGTTCTCTCGCTTCTGCAATCGCTTGAATTACATTTGGGCGATCTTCAGATCGCAACCGTTGCAACTCCTCTTTAAGCATTTCAGCGCCATGTACTGTTACTGGAATTTGATTACCTGCCATACTCGTTACCTTAATAAAAAAATAAACCACACTCGCCTGAGCGTGGTTTTATATTACCCTGAATAAAATAGTTTATTTTACGAAAGCTTTTTGTGCAAGTCTTGAATAGATGCCACATGCAGCTCTTGCATATATGCCATCCCAATACATGCCGCCTTGGCACCTGCTAACGTTGTGTAATAAGTGACTTTATTTTGTAGTGCGCTATGCCTAATTTCATACGAATCAGCAACCGCTTTTTTGTCTTCTGTCACATTCACAATAAAGTCAATCTCATTATTCTTAATCATATCAACAACATGCGGGCGTCCTTCAGCAACTTTATTAACTTTAG
Source organism: Methylophilaceae bacterium (assembly GCA_006844635.1). Taxonomy (GTDB): domain Bacteria; phylum Pseudomonadota; class Gammaproteobacteria; order Burkholderiales; family Methylophilaceae. The sequence continues at coordinate 18,539 of SPJO01000159.1, forward strand.
TCACGGCTAAGCCTTTTGACTCTAGCGCACGAGCCGTGCCTTTTGTCGCGAGTAACTCGAAGCCTAGCTTTGCCAGATCTTCACCAATCTCAATCACATGCTGGTGCTCTTCATTACGCACACTCAAGAATGCTTTACCCTCTTTCGGTAAGACAGCAGAGGCGCCTAACTGTGACTTAACAAAAGCCTCAGCAAATGTTTCACCCACACCCATCACCTCACCTGTTGACTTCATTTCTGGGCCTAAAATCGTATCAACGCCTGGGAATTTAATAAATGGGAACACAGCCTCCTTCACAGAGAAGTAAGGTGGCACTCTCTCTTGCGTAACGCCTTGTTGCTTCAAGCTTTGACCGGCCATGCAGCGTGCTGCAATTTTTGCCAGCTGTAAACCACAGGCTTTTGAAACAAAAGGTACCGTCCGTGAGGCACGTGGGTTCACTTCTAACACGAAAACAGTCTCACCTTGGATCGCAAACTGCACATTCATCAAACCTTTCACATCCAAAGCTTTGGCCATTTTCACCGTTTGCGCACGCAGTTCATTTTGCAGCGCATCACTCAAGCTATAAGGGGGCAGTGAACATGCTGAGTCACCTGAGTGCACACCCGCTTGTTCAATATGCTGCATAATGCCGCCAATCAATACATCTTCACCATCACAAATCGCATCGACATCGACTTCAACCGCATCATTCAAGAAACGATCTAGTAAGACAGGCGAGTCATTCGACACTTTCACTGCTTCACGCATATAGCGTTCTAACTGACTTTGCTCATGCACAATTTCCATTGCGCGACCACCCAGCACATAGCTCGGCCGCACAACCAATGGGTAACCAATCTCATCAGCCAAGCGAATTGCTTCTTCTGGTGCACGCGCTGTTCTGTTTGGTGGCTGTTTAAGCGCTAATTCTTCCAGCATTTTCTGGAAGCGCTCCCGATCTTCAGCGCAATCAATCGCATCCGGTGTTGTACCAATAATTGGCACACCTGACTTTTCTAATAGGCGCGCTAGTTTTAATGGTGTTTGACCACCATATTGCACAATAACGCCCGTTGGCTTCTCAATATTAACAATCTCAAGCACATCTTCTAATGTCACCGGCTCGAAGTATAAGCGGTCAGACGTGTCGTAATCGGTTGAAACCGTCTCTGGATTACAGTTGACCATAATGGTTTCATAACCATCATCACGCATTGCAAATGCCGCATGCACACAGCAATAGTCGAACTCAATCCCTTGTCCAATTCTATTTGGGCCGCCGCCTAACACCATGATTTTCTTTTTATCACTAGGTTGAGACTCGCACTCTTCTTCATAGCTAGAGTACATATAAGCGGTATTGGTCGCGAATTCAGCCGCGCAAGTATCAACACGCTTATAAACAGGGCGCACATTCAAAGCCTGACGGTAAGCGCGCACCGCATGTTGATCTGTATCTAACAGACTTGCTAAACGCAAATCAGAGAAACCAGCACGTTTAAGTTGCCACAAAGCATCTTTTTCTAGGTCTGCAATATGCTTACCTGAAAGCGCTTGCTCGCGTTTAATCAAGTCTTCAATCTGCGCTAAGAACCAAGGGTCAATTTTACTAATATCGAAGACCTCTTCGATACTCATGCCCATTCTGAAAGCATCCCCTACATACCAAATACGTTCTGACCTCGGCGCACCTAATTCTTTTCTAATCTCATCTAAATCTGTGCTTACTGAAACCAAGCCATCAACGCCAACCTCTAAGCCGCGCAATGCTTTTTGGAAAGACTCTTGGAAGCTACGGCCGATTGCCATCAC
>SPJO01000044.1 GCA_006844635.1 Methylophilaceae bacterium
GCCAGTTGGTGCTGCTGAAACATTCGAGGGTGTTATCGATCTTGTTAAGATGAAAGCGATCATCTGGGACGAAGCTTCTCAAGGCATGAAATTCGAGTACGGTGATATTCCTGCTGAATTACAAGCTGATTGCGATAAGTGGCGTTCAAATATGGTTGAAACAGCTGCCGAAGCCAATGAAACGCTAATGGACAAATACCTAGAAGAAGGTGATTTGTCAGAAGAAGACGTTTTAGAAGGTCTGCGTCTACGTACGCTAGCTTCAGAGATTATTCCAATGATGTGCGGTTCAGCCTTTAAGAATAAAGGTGTGCAAGCGATGTTGGATAAAGTGGTTGAGTTAATGCCAGCGCCTACTGATGTGCCAGATACGCGTGCTGAAGATGATGATGGCGAAGAGATGTTCTTGAAACCATCTGATGACGAGAAGTTCGCTGCGATTGCATTTAAGATTATGACTGACCCATTTGTTGGTCAGCTGATTTTCTTCCGTGTTTACTCAGGTGTGCTTAAAGCAGGCGACAGTGTTTACAACCCAGTTAAAGGTAAAAAAGAACGTATCGGCCGTATCGTGGAGATGCATGCTGACTCACGTGAAGCGCTTGATGAAGTGCGTACTGGTGATATCGCTGCTGCGATTGGTCTAAAAGATGCAACAACAGGTGATACTTTATGTGCGCTAGGTGAAGAAATTATTCTTGAGCGCATGGTGTTTCCAGAGCCAGTGATTCACGTTGCTGTAGAGCCTAAAACGAAAGCTGACCAAGAGAAAATGGGCTTAGCGCTAGGTCGTCTAGCACAAGAAGATCCTTCATTCCGTGTGAAGACAGATGAAGAAACCAACCAAACGATTATCTCTGGTATGGGTGAGCTTCACTTAGAAATTCTTGTTGATCGTATGCGTCGTGAGTTTAACGTTGACGCGAACATCGGCGCACCACAAGTGGCTTACCGTGAAGCATTTAAAGATA
>SPJO01000043.1 GCA_006844635.1 Methylophilaceae bacterium
AAAACCAATACGCCACTTAAACCAAGTCGTGCATTGTTTTACTATAAAACTTGGGATGCAAAGAATGTAGTAGCAGCACCTAAGAGTTTGCGCATTATTGCTGGGATTTCTAGTGCATCCAATAGCAACCCGCAAGATCCAAATCCATATCTAAAAGAAACCATTAATTGGTCATGTACTGGATTACCCTATGGCAGACGCACTTCTATCCCTGCATGTAATCAAACATTGAAACTGTCAATCAACTTTCCTATGTGCTGGGATGGTAAAAACTTAGATAGCCCAAACCACAAAGCTCATATGGCGTATCGGGTAAAGAATATTACTTGCCCTGCAACACATCCAATTACCATTCCTGACATTACTTTTAATATTGAATGGGATGTCAGTAATTCGGGCACCAGTCATTTAAGGTTAGCCAGCGATAACTACTCTGGTGGTGCTGGTGGCGAATCAGCTCATGGTGACTGGGTTAATGGCTGGGATCAAACCGTAATGGACACATTTGTTACCCACTGCTTAAAAGCAAGAAGAGACTGTCACGCTTATTTATTAGGTGATGGTACAAAAGTGTATTAAGCGTTAGCAACACCTCAAGAGCCACTAATACGGCTCTTGAGGTTAATCATGAACAATTATGCTAGTGAATAGCAATGACGTTGACACTACTATCGGTCGTCATCTCTTCAGCTGGCGGTGCGAAATCAGTTAAGTTAATCCCTTTAACCGCTGCTTTATACTCGTCCATATTCGGCGTCCGCCCAAGAATGGCCGACAGCACTACCACTGGGGTTGAAGCTAATAGTGACTCGCCTTTTTTCTCATTTGAGTCTTCAACCACACGGCCTTGGAACAAGCGGGTTGACGTAGCCATCACCGTATCGCCTTTTTCAGCCTTCTCTTGATTACCCATGCATAAATTACAGCCTGGGCGCTCTAGGTACATCATATTTTGATATTTGGTT
>SPJO01000047.1 GCA_006844635.1 Methylophilaceae bacterium
AACTGTCTATCGTTTAGAGAACTGCTTACGACGACGCGCTTTACGGAAGCCAACTTTTTTACGCTCAACTTCACGTGCATCACGTGTCACGGAACCAGCTTTTGATAAATCACTTTTTAAACCTGCATCATAATCAATCAACGCACGTGTAATACCGTGACGAACAGCACCAGCCTGGCCTGACTCACCACCACCTACAACATTGATTTTAATATCAAAGCTTGCTAGGTTCTCTGTTAAGTCTAGTGGCTGACGTAAAATCATACGTGAAGTCTCACGTGAGAAGTATTCATCAGCAGGCTTATCATTCACGATAATGTTACCTTTACCTGATTTCAAAAATACGCGCGCTACTGAGCTTTTGCGACGTCCTGTACCGTAATTATATTTACCAATCATCTTTTTACCTTAGATAGTCAACGCTTGTGGTTGTTGTGCAGCATGGTCATGCTGATCACCAGCATAGACTTTTAATTTTTTAATCATTGCATAGCCCAAAGGACCTTTTGGTAGCATACCTTTAACCGCTTTTTCTAATGCGCGACCTGGGAAGCGATCTTGCATCTTGTTAAAAGTTGTTGTTGACAAGCCACCTGGGTAGCCTGAGTGCGTATGATATTCTTTATCTGTACCTTTAGCACCTGTTACTTTTAACTTGTCAGCATTAATCACAACGATGTAATCACCTGTATCAACGTGAGGTGTATAGATTGTTTTATGTTTACCGCGTAAACGGTGTGCACAAGCACTTGCTAAACGACCTAAAACAAGATCAGTTGCGTCAATGACGAACCAATCACGCTTTACTTCATGTGGTTTTGCTGAGAACGTTTTCATAATATTACGACCAATTTATAT
>SPJO01000049.1 GCA_006844635.1 Methylophilaceae bacterium
GTTAATGACGCTTTTAAGGTTGTTGAGAGTGCTGTTCTTTGATCTGCAGTAATGGTGCCTGCATTGCCAACTAATGTTGTACGTGTGCTGGTGAGTAGTTCTGTAATGCTACCTAATGACGTGTCTAGCCCCGTTAAGTGTGTTTCTGCTATTTGTCGATTACGTGCAAATTGCGTATTCTGGCTTTCAGAACTAGAGATGTTCAATACGCGCGAGGCAGCAATAGGATCATCAGAAGGTGTTAAAACACGTTTCTCACTGGCAATTTGTTGTTGTATTTTTGATTGCTCAGCTTGCAACGCACTAATTTTAGAAATAGCTGTTTGATATAAAGTATTTGTACTTATCCGCATAATCTTATCCTATCGACCGATTGACAGCAGCGTATCGAATAATGAGCTGGCTATTTGCATGACCTTGCCAGCAGCCTGGTAAGCTTGCTGATAACGCAAAAGGTTGGCTGCTTCTTCATCGAGATTAACACCAGCTTGTGATTGTTGCGCCGCTCGTGTTTGTTCTAACATAGCTTCAGCCGCCGCACCAGTGACTTTTAATTCATTGGTTTTATTGCCGACTTCACTCACAATCTTTGCAAAAGCGCTTTCATAAGTGATGCTGCTATTATTCAGCGTACCTAACGTTTGTAAATCAGCCAGTAATTGTGCATTCACATTGTTACCGCTGCCACCAGTTGCATCAGCTGCCGCTATCTTGTCAATGTCACTAATTGCGATAGAAATCGCCGTGGCACTATTACGTGTTGGCTGAATTAAGAATGAGTCTCCAGCGGCAAACGTGCCATTAATGGTTAAGCCATCAACGGTTTGCGGTAAGCTGCCAAACGATTGGACACTACT
>SPJO01000048.1 GCA_006844635.1 Methylophilaceae bacterium
TAAATATTTCCGCCTCTTCCCCGGCAATAAAGTGCGCCTACGTTATGGCTATATTATCGAATGTACGAGCTGTGAAAAAGACGCCGATGGCAATGTCACGGTTGTGCACTGTAATTATCTACCGGACACCAAATCCGGAACCGATGGCGCCAATAGTGTGAAGGTCAAAGGCAATATTCATTGGGTCAGCGCCAACCACGCCTATGAAGCCGAAGTCCGCTTATACGACAGACTGTTTAAAGACCCACATCCGGGGAGTGGTGATAAAGACTTTATTGACGACCTCAACCCAGATTCAGTCAAAACCATTACCGCCCAATTAGAGGCTGGCTTGCAAGATGTTAATGCTGGCGAAATCTTCCAGTTTGAGCGTCATGGTTATTTTGTGGCGGATAGTGTTGAGAGCAAAGCAGGTAAGCCTGTGTTTAACCGGACGGTTACGCTAAGGGATAATTGGCAGAAATAAACGCAAAAACAAATAACACAGCAACACAGGAGAATCGTATGAGAATCGCAAACAACACCGCCGAACTAGTCGGCAACACCCCCATGGTTAAGCTTAACCGCGTGGCGGCTGGGATTGATGCCACGATTGCCTGCAAACTGGAATATTTCAACGCAGCGCATAGTGTGAAAGACCGCATCGCCGTTTCGATTATTGATGCCTTAGAAGCGGAAGGTCAAATCAAGGCGGACACCATTATCTTAGAAGCCACCAGCGGCAACACAGGCATTGGTTTAGCCATGGTGTGCGCAGCGCGTGGGATTAAAAGCGCGTTTGTCATGCCTGAGACCATGAGCCGTGAACGTCAGTTACTGCTAAAAGCTTATGGCGCTGATTTA
>SPJO01000160.1 GCA_006844635.1 Methylophilaceae bacterium
TGAAAAACGTATCTATCCTGCTATTAACGTTAATAAATCTAGCACACGTCGGGAAGAGCTACTCATTGAACAAGACGTGCTACAAAAAATCTGGGTACTACGCAAGCTGCTTTACCCAATGGATGACTTGGAAGCGATGGAATTCTTGCTTGATAAAATCAAGCAAACAAAAAACAATGCTGACTTCTTTGACAGTATGCGTCGCGGCGGTTAAATAATCGCGCGAATTTCACTTGCACAGTAAGTGAAAAAGCAATACAATGCCGAGTTCTCAAAAAGATTAATTGCTTGCTGTTGATGACAGCAATGCACAAATATAGATAAGGTTATATTATGAAAGACGGAATCCACCCAGAATATAGAGAAGTCGTGTTCCAAGATATTGGTGCAGACTTTAGCTTTATCACGCGTTCAACAATCGCGGCTAAAGACACCATTAAATGGGAAGATGGTAAAGAGTATCCTCTAGTTAAAATTGAGGTATCTTCTAAGTCACACCCTTTCTACACTGGTAAGCAAATGATTCTTGATACTGCTGGCCGTGTTGATAAGTTCAAAAAGAAATATGGCATGTAATTCATACATGTTTTCAAAAAGGCAGCTTAGCTGCCTTTTTTTATTGCTACACTTTCATCATTAACATGATTAATTAACACTTTATTATTGCCATACTTCCACTAGCCTTAAAGTGTAGGGGCACATAATGCTAAAATCTTAATATCAGCGCTTCTCAAAGACGATAGAATAATATGCGGTTTGATTTCGAACATGACTGGCAAGGTAATATTGCGACACCGCGCGCGCGCGTAGGTGAACGCGCAAAAACACGTTTGCTTATTATCTTATGCGGCATCTGGTTAATGATGGGGTTAGTTGGGCATGAACCTTGGAAGCCGCTCGAGTCTGATGCAGTGAGCACCATCAAACATGTCCTTGATCATCAGGCCTACCTAGCACCCACTTCTGCAAGTCATGATGCATTATCCAACCCACCACTTTATTATCTAACAGCCGCACTGTCAGCCAACGCTTTTAGCAGCGTCTTAGACTTACATGATGGCGCCCGCATCATCACAGGCATTTGGATGTTGTTTACTTTGCTATTGGTTGGTATGACAGGTAGAGAGTTATGGGGACAAGGGCTTGGCCGACAAACCACATTTATTTTCATGAGTAGCATAGGTTTAGTGGTGAGCGCACATACCCTTACACCTGCTGTATCAGCCCTCACTGGCATTGCTGGCGGCTTCTATGCTCTTGCCTTAGCAAAAAGGCGCCCCTATCGCGCTAGCCTATTGTTAGGCTTTGGTTTGAGCATTGGCTTCCTCTCAACAGGCTTATTACCTTTGAGTATTGTGCTACTAACTAGCTTGCTATTACCAGTAATATTTAGCGCATGGCGCACCGCCAGTTTTGCTAAAGTCTTTGGGCTCGCTATATTAGTCGCGATTGCCTGTATTAGCCCCTGGGTAGTGTATTGTTTTTATGCGAATCCAGCATTATTAACGACATGGTGGCTGACGGCGACCCAGCCATTACAACACCACCACCTCTACTTTACAAACCTAATGCTTTGGTACGCTTGGCCCTCCCTCCCTCTAGCCTTTTGGGCATTGTGGCGCCAAAGACAAACACTGTTGAAAGATGCACGCTACCAGCTCTGCATCACGTTTTTTATCGTGGCGTTTGCAGTCATTGGCCTATTGGGCGATACCAAAGATATTTATGCCTTACCATTACTGATTCCACTCACCGCATTAGGCAGCAGCAGCTTGGAAACTTTGAAGCGCGGCGCTTCAAGCGCACTCAATTGGTTTGGCCTGATTTTATTTGGCATGCTAGGATTTATTGCTTGGTTAGGTTGGGCCGCCATGATGTCTGGCAACCCAGCAAAACTGAAAGAGAGGATGGTTTTCTTATCCGGCCTGACAGAGCTTCACTTCAATATTTTTGCATTCGTCATTGCATCTGCACTGACATTAATCTGGCTATTCGCAGCCTTACGTTCGCAGCATTCTAACCGCTCAGTGGCGACTAACTGGGCCATTGGCATGACATTTTTGTGGACTATGCTCATGACACTCTGGTTACCCATGATTGATTCAGCACGTAGCTATCAACCAGTCTTTACTAGCCTTAAGCAAGCACTTCCTAAGGAATATAACTGCATTGCTAGCGAAGGCCTTGGTAGCGCCCAGCGTGATTTACTGCATTACTATGCCAATGTAAAAACGCATATTGCGCGCCCGAATGATAAGGTGCATTGTGACGTGTATTTAATACAAGATGGCCGCAAACCCAAGAAAATAAAAACCACGGATGATTGGCAGCAGATTTGGTCGGGCAAGCGAGTGCGCGATCGAAAAGAAAGCTTCAGGCTCTTTCAGGAAGTTAAGCAGTCAACAGCATTTTAATCCCTGCTACGAGTAAAACCAGGGCGAGTAGCTGACGAATGGTAGGGTTTGCTAAGCGCCGACTGCCATATTCCGCGCCAATCAATGCCCCCAACACTGCCGCAACACCCCACAGCAACAGCCCAGGCGGGAAGCTTACAGAATGCGTTAACACACCAGCCAAACCAGCAATAGAGTTCACTAAAATAAAGGCCGCAGCAACACCCGAGATCATTTTGGTCTCCGCCCAGTTCATCAGAATCAGAATCGGGCTTAAGAAAATACCCCCACCAACGCCAGTTAAGCCAGATAGCAAACCCAAACCAGCGCCCATACCAAACAACAGTGGTTTGGCAGGCTGTTGTGTCACTGTTTTTTGTACAACACGCGCACGGTTAAAAATCTGCCATGCTGCCACGATGAGGACAATGCCAATAATCGGCTTATAAATATGGCTCGGCAAATGAATGAGTCCACCGACAAATGCAGCAGGAATCGACGCTGCAATAATAGGCAGTAACAATGCCCACGAAAAAGCTTTGACTTTATAAAACTTATACAAGGCAATAGAACTGACTAATACATTTAAAGCCAGTGCTGCAGGTCGCATTTGCTCTGGTACAACGCTCATCAACGCCATGACCGCTAAGTAGCCTGAAGCACCACCGTGCCCAACCGATGAATATAATAATGCCGCTACAAAAATGAGCGGCACAATCATGAAACCAACAGAGAAAATTTCCATCAAATATTTCTAGACAATATATTGTTTAATAGCTTCTGCCACTCGCGGATGCAAGCCTGAAGCATTGCCTTCTTGCACGTGTTTCACAATACCCTTAATCATCACGGAGTTCCAAAACTTATTAAGGTGGTTGGCAATATCTCGCTTTGCAGCTTCTTGGTCTGGGTTCACCTCAAAAAAATCACCAATTTGGTTCGCCATCGTAATTAACTTTTTCACATCCATCTTCAACCTACTCCACAATTCTATCTGCATGGCTATATGCCACATATTGCCGGTCTCTCACGAATCCTAGCAATGTTACACCATACGTTTCTGCAATACGCACAGCTAATCCTGTTGGCGCAGAAATAGCGGCTAATATATTAAAGCCTGCCATCACCACTTTCTGCACCATTTCATAACTCGCACGGCTAGAAGTGAAGATAAAACCACCTTGCACCTCTTGTTTTGCCAATGCACCTAACAATTTATCTAAGGCATTATGCCGTCCAACATCTTCACGTAGATGTTGAATATTCCCATCGTCATCAACCCAAGCACATGCATGCGTTGCGCCCGTTTCATTTTGCAAAGCTTGCATTGACCGCATCGCATCATATGCTTTAAAAATATGTGTTCTAGACAACTGACTGGATTCCAGCTGTGCGCTATTATCTGACGCATCAGGCAAGTGGAAAACATGCTTCAAACTTTCTGCCCCACACAAACCACAGCCGGTGCGTCCTGCCATACTGCGACGCCGCTCTTTTAATACAGTAAACCGTTCAGTAGCCACTTCCAGATGACATTCAATGCCCTCCGCATGCTGTTGCACTTCAACCCCATACAGTTCATGCTTATTTTGCAAAATACCTTCAGTTAATGAAAATCCCAATGCAAAATCTTGCAAGTCGAGCGGTGTTGCTAGCATCACAGCATGCGAGACGCCGTTATACACCAGCGCAACGGGCACTTCTTCTGCCAATTGATCGGTAACTGAAGTCAGCGCATCATCTCGCCAACGTTGCACATCATATGTGCTCGTTGCTGACATCGTCGATGTGACCGCTTTAACCATGATGGCAGTTAGTCAACAACAGCTGGTTTCTTCGGCAAGATACCTGTTAAACCAATCTGCGACTCACTGAAATCTTTGTATTCTTTCTGCCATTCCGATAACTGACTGACTTTATTGACTTGTACCGCTGTCACTTTATATTCTGGGCAATTAGTTGCCCAATCAGAATTATCCGTAGTAATCACATTCGCGCCAGACTCTGGGTGATGAAATGTCGTATACACCACACCTGGTTCGACACGCTCAGTAATCGTTGCGCGCAATACGGTTTCACCAGAACGACTGGCAATACCAACCCAGTCGCCTTCCTGAATATTGCGTTCTTCAGCATCATGTGGATGAATCTCGATACGATCCTCATCATGCCACGCTTTATTCGGTGTACGACGAGACTGCGCGCCCACATTGTATTGCGACAGAATACGGCCCGTGGTTAAAATCAATGGGAATTTGCCATTCACTTTTTCATCAGTTGGCACATACTGTGTGGGGTAGAACTTACCCTTGCCACGTACAAACTCATCAATATGCATGGTCGGTGTACCACTTGGCGACTCATCATTGCAAGGCCACTGGATACTGCCTAATTCATCGAGTTTCTTAAAGCTCACACCTTTGAATGTTGGTGTCAATTCGGCTATTTCATCCATGATGTCGCTGGCATGACCATACTGCATTGGATAACCAAGCTTTTCAGAAAGCTTCGCAGTAATCTCCCAGTCTTCCATACCGTTCTTCGGTGTCATCACGCGACGCACTGGAGAAATACGACGCTCAGCATTGGTAAAGGTACCGCTCTTCTCTAAGAATGAAGCGCCAGGGAAGAATACATGTGCAAACATGGCTGTTTCATTCAAGAACAAGTCTTGCACGATGACACACTCCATGCTTTCTAATGCATGCGTCACATGCTTGGTATCAGGGTCTGATTGCGCAATATCTTCACCGACACAATAAAGCGCTTTAAAACCGCCTTCCGCAGCCAAATCCAACATATTTGGAATACGTAAGCCAGGGTCGGTGCTCAACTCAACGCCCCATGCTTGTTCAAATTCAGCACGGGCTTCATCATCTTGCACATGTCGATAACCAGGGAATTCATGTGGCATAGAGCCCATATCACATGAACCTTGTACATTGTTTTGTCCGCGCATTGGATTCACACCAACACCTTCACGACCAACATTCCCTGTCGCCATCGCTAAGTTAGCAATACCCATCACGGTGGTAGAACCTTGGCTATGTTCAGTCACACCCAAACCGTAGTAAATGGCTGCATTCCCACCAGTGGCGTACAAGCGCGCGGCTTCACGTACTTTTTCAGCTGGCACACCTAAGTCTTTTTCTAAACTTTCAGGCGAGTTCTCTTCTTTGGCCGCAAATTCACGCCAAGTTTCAAAAGAGTCCCACTCACAACGTTCTTTGACGAAATCTTCTTTGACCAGCCCTTCTGTCACAATCACATGTGACATGGCTGAAATCAACGCAACATTAGTACCCGGGCGCAAGTTCAAATGGTAGTCTGCACGGACGTGTGGTGAATTCTCCACCAAGTCAATTTGGCGTGGGTCAGCCACAATCAATTTCGCACCTTCACGTAAACGGCGCTTCATTTGTGAGCCAAACACTGGATGTGCATCCGTTGGGTTAGAACCCATCACGAAAATCACATCTGACTTCATGACAGAATCAAATGTTTGTGTTCCTGCCGACTCGCCTAAAGTCTGCTTTAGGCCATAACCTGTTGGACTATGACAAACACGTGCACAGGTATCCACATTATTACTGCCAAAGACGGCACGCACTAATTTTTGCGTGACATAAACTTCTTCGTTGGTGCACCGAGATGAAGTAATGCCACCAACAGCGTCTTTACCATATTCACCTTGGATGCGTTTAATTTCAGAAGCTGCGTAATCAATCGCCTCTTCCCAACTCACTTGCTGCCATTCATCATGAATGCTTTGACGAATCATTGGCGTTGTAATCCGGTCCTGATGGGTGGCATAACCCCATGCAAAACGCCCTTTCACACAAGAATGTCCATGGTTAGCACCGCCATCTTTGTTCGGTGTCATACGGACGACTTCTTCACCTTTCATTTCGGCATCAAAGCTACAACCCACACCACAGTAGGCACAAGTGGTTGTGACTTTATGTTCTGGCACACCAGCGTCAATCACGGTGTTTTCCATCAATGTCGCAGTTGGGCAAGCTTGCACACAAGCACCACAAGACACACACTCTGAATCTAAGAAATCTTTATTACCGGCAGATACTTTACTGTCAAAACCACGGCCATCAATCGTTAGGGCAAACGTCCCTTGTGTTTCTTCACAGGCGCGCACACAGCGGGAGCAAACAATACATTTTGAAGGGTCAAAAGTGAAGTAGGGATTCGACTCATCTTTCTCTGCATCCAAATGATTTTCACCATCATAGCCATAGCGCACTTCGCGCAAACCAACAGCACCCGCCATATCTTGCAATTCACAGTCTCCGTTCGTTGCACAGGTCAGACAATCAAGCGGGTGATCTGAAATATACAGCTCCATCACGCCACGGCGTGTATCTGCTAAAGCTGACGTTTGTGTCTTGACTTTAATGCCCTCAGCCACTGGTGTGGTACATGAGGCCGGCATACCGCGACGACCTTCAATTTCAACTAAGCATAAACGGCATGAGCCAAAGGCTTCCAGTGAATCCGTTGCACAAAGCTTGGGAACAGTCACGCCGCCAAGCTGGGCCGCATGCATAATCGAAGTGCCTTCAGGCACAGTCACATCTTGGCCATCGATATTGAGTGTCACCATGACATCACTATCACTTTTGGGCGTACCGTAATCCTTCTCAGGATCATAAATGGTTTGCTTCACTTCAATTGGTCTATATTGACTATCGTCCATGATTCATCCTTTGTTACCTACTCTGAGGTAACCTTCGCTTTATTTTTTGGTTCAAAATCTTCTGGGAAATGGTTCAGCGCACTGATAACTGGGAAAGGCGTCATGCCACCCATCGCGCATAAAGAACCGTTAATCATCGTGTCGGACAAATCACGTAAGACTTGGATATTTTTCGCGTGGCTTTCTTTTGTATTGTCTTCACCACTGGTGATTTTATCCATGACTTCCGTACCGCGAACCGAACCGATACGGCAAGGCGTGCATTTACCACAACTTTCAATCGTACAAAACTCAAAGGCATAGCGTGCCATTTTTGACATATCGACCGTATCATCAAACGCCACAATACCGCCATGACCGAGTACAGCCCATAATTTTTGAAAAGATTCATAATCAACTGGCGTATCAAACTGGCTTTCTGGCAGATAAGCACCTAACGGCCCACCAACTTGCACCGCACGAATCGGCCTACCGCTGGCTGAACCACCACCGTAGTCATAGAGCAACTCTCGTAATGTCACACCAAAAGCCAATTCAACCAAGCCTCCTTGTTTGATATTGCCTGCCAACTGAATCGGCAATGTGCCGCGTGAACGGCCCATGCCATAATCCGCATAATATTGTGCGCCCTTATCTAAAATAATCGGCACCGTCGCTAAACTTATGACATTATTCACAACAGTTGGTTTCCCAAACAAACCTTCTATCGCTGGCAACGGTGGTTTAAATCGCACCAAACCACGTTTGCCCTCTAAGCTTTCTAATAATGACGTCTCTTCACCACAAACGTAAGCACCCGCTGCGCGACGCACTTCTAAATGAAATGCTTTACCCGAGCCTTGAATATCATCACCCAAGTAGTCAGCTGCATACGCTTTACTAATTGCTTCGTTCAAAATAGCAAGTGAATGTGGGTATTCACTACGTAAATAAATATAGCCTTGTGTTGCACCAACGGCTAAACCAGCAATGGTCATGCCTTCGATCAACACAAACGGATCATCTTCCATCACCATACGGTCTGAGAATGTGCCAGAATCACCTTCATCTGCATTACAGACAATGTATTTTTGGTCAGCTGGCGCGCCCAATACCGTGTTCCATTTAATACCGGTTGGGAACGCGGCGCCGCCTCTTCCACGCAGGCCTGAATCAGTCACTGCTTGTACAATTTCTTCCCCTGATAGGTTCAAGGCATTGTGCAAACCTTTGTAACCATCATGGGCAATATAATCATCCAATGACACTGGATCGGTAACCCCGATGCGGGCAAAAGTCAGCCGCTGCTGCTTTTTCATCCAGTCTAAATCCTCAGTCAAACCCAAATGCAAAGCATGTGCTTGCGCCTCGCTGGATAATGCATCGGTAAAGTTTGCGTCAAACAAACCCGTTACATCTTTCGTTTTTACTGGCGCAAACGCAACACGCCCTTCCGTTGTTTCGACTTCGACCAATGGTTCTAACCAAAACAAGCCACGTGAACCGTTACGAACCAGCTCAATATCAACGCCACGTTTATCAGCCTCGGCTTGAATGGCCTTAGCCGTACGATCTGCCCCTAAAGAGAGTGCCGTAGAATCGCGAGGAACAAAAACCTTAACCATGATTCGTTACCTCACTGACGATTTCTTCAATGACACCCATATCGACACGGCCATGCACATCATCATCCAACATGACTGCTGGCGAACACGCGCAGTTACCTAAGCAATAGACTGGCAGAATAGTTAGCTCACCGTCTTTAGTTGTTTCATGGTAATCAACACCATACTTCGTCTTAATATCTGTCTCTAACTGTTCTGAACCCATGGCTTGGCAAGACTCCGCACGGCAGATTTGTAATACATGCTTACCAACTGGATGTGTTCTAAAGTGGTGATAAAACGTCACAAATCCATGCACTTCAGCAACGGATAACGCCATGGCTTTTGACACTTGTGGATAAATCTCTTCTGGGATATAGCCAATATCATCTTGGATGGCATGCATCAGCGGCGTCAACCCTCCAGGCACACCAATATGCGCCGCTATATGCGCCTCTATTTTTGTTAAATCAGTAGCAGAAAGTGTAGTAGACAACACGCACCCTCGAAATTGTTAATAAATTGTAAATAATCTTATCATCATATACTGAAAACATGGCTTGTTAAACCCTAAAAAGAGCTTAGAATATGGCTTAGATTGAAAAACGTAATACACTTTGGCAAATCACCAACAAAATGATGGAGTACTCGCTATAAAACCCACGCAACAGCTTATTGATCAGTTTGGCAGGCAAGTCGACTATATTCGCCTGTCGATTACCGATCGTTGCGACTTTCGATGCCAGTATTGTATGGCAGAAGATATGACATTCTTGTCGCGCAATGAAGTGCTCAGCTTAGAGGAATGTGCGAGGCTGGTAAAAATTTTCGTCTCCTTAGGCGTGACCAAAGTCCGCATTACAGGCGGCGAACCATTGGTGCGCAAAAATGCGCAGTGGTTATTTGAAGAAATTGGCCTGTTAACCGACTTAAAAGAGTTGGTCGTCACAACCAATGGTAGCCAACTATCCAAGCAAGCTGCCATGCTAAAAAAAGCTGGGGTAAAACGCATCAACATTTCTGTTGATAGTTTACAAGCGGACCGCTTTAAAACCATCACCCGCACAGGTGATTTAAATAAAGTCCTTGCTGGTATTGACCACGCCATTGCAACAGGGTTTGACGGAATTAAATTGAATACCGTACTGATGCGCGGCACCAATGACGATGAAACTGTTGATTTAGTACAGTTTGCTATTGATAAAAAAATTGATATTAGTTTTATTGAAGAAATGCCACTAGGTGATGTGAACCATGCGCGCGATGATACCTATGTGAGTAATGCAGAGACCTTATCCTCACTTCAAAGTAAGTACCCACTACTGCCGAGCACTAAACATACTGGTGGCCCAGCGAAATATTGGCGCATTGCTGACACAAAAACAAGCATTGGATTTATTTCACCACATAGCCATAACTTCTGCGAAAGCTGTAACCGCGTACGCATTACCTGCCAAGGTGAACTTTACTTATGTTTAGGCCAAGAGGATAAAGTCGAACTGATGCCATTGTTAAGAGCGCACCCCAATAACGATGAGCCAATTAAACAAGCGATTATTGATAGCATGGCTGTTAAGCCTAAAGGCCATGACTTTGACCTAAAGCGGGCGACCCCTGCCGTGGTACGCTTTATGTCACATACAGGTGGATAAACAATGAAAATCTCAGCAATCATTCTGGCTGGCGGACAAGCCAACCGTATGGGCGGCGCAGGCAAAGGCCTAGTCCCTCTGGCCAACAAACCCATGGTACAACATGTGATTGAGCGACTTGAACCCCAAGTCGACGAAATACTAATTAACGCCAATCGTGAGCTTGAGCGTTATGAAGTTTTCCAGCGCCCTATCCTTAAGGACGAACATGCAGATTTCATCGGCCCGCTCGCAGGATTTAGCTTAGGCTTAAAGCACTGTGAACATGATTTTTTGTTGACAGCACCCTGTGACTCACCGTTACTACCCACCGATTTAGTTGCGCGATTACAAGGACAACTCATCGCAAAAGATGCTGACATCGCCGTCGCGAGAAGTGGGGGGCATGCACACCCCGTATTTTGTTTGATGAAGAAAAGCGTACAACCCTCTTTAACGACTTTTCTTGAGCAAGGTGAGCGTAAAGTGA
Organism: Methylophilaceae bacterium; assembly: GCA_006844635.1. GTDB lineage: Bacteria > Pseudomonadota > Gammaproteobacteria > Burkholderiales > Methylophilaceae. The sequence goes on from SPJO01000160.1 coordinate 10,809, forward strand.
GCACTTGGCAAAAAAGTCTCAACTATATTGAAGTCACATTTCATGATTGTGACGAAGCATTTACCAATCTGAACACTTTTGAAGCACTAGAAGCATTAGCTTCAACACTGAACAGTGCCTCGTAAACAACCGATATTAGGTATTGTTGCGGCAGGCAGCAATATGGGCAAAACCACGGTAATCACCAACTTACTGCCACTGCTCGCCGACCATGGTATTCGTGTGTCTGTGATTAAACACGCGCACCATCAATTCGATATTGATCATCCTGGAAAAGACAGCTTCAACATCCGTGAAGCTGGCGCTGTACAAACACTGATTGCTTCCAATCAACGGTGGGCACTGATGACAGAAACAACACGTACACCAGATCAATCTGATGAAGCAGACTTAAACGCATTACGCCAACAACTCAATCCAGACTATGCAGATTTAATTTTAGCAGAAGGCTTCAAACAAGCAGCGATACCTAAAATCGAAGTGCACCGGCAGAATCTTCAGTTACCTTTGTTGTCTGAAGAAGATAACAGTATCATTGCTATTGCAACCGATCAGCCGCTCGCTTGTGAAGTACCGCAGCTAGCACTAAATGAGCCTGCAAAAATCTGCCAATTTATTATGGAATGGATGAATAACACAGCATGACTGAACCAAGCTTATCAACATTAGCGCAACAACCTAGTTGCCTGGATGATTACGACCCGAATGCAATGTCCGTCGCACAAGCGCGATCATTTATTGAACAGTTTCTGAATCCAGTCACGGAAACAGAGTTGGTTCCGATTAGAGAAGCACTAGGCCGCGTATTGGCGGCGGATGTCACTTCCCCTAGCAATGTGCCTAACCATAACAATAGCGCCATGGATGGCTACGCATTCAAACACCGTGAAGGCATGCAACTCATTCACGTCAAAGGGACAGCATTTGCAGGCAAGCCATTCACAGGTGCATTAAACCCGCGTGAAGGTGTGAAAATCATGACGGGTGCAGTCATTCCTGAAGATTGCGACACGGTCATCATGCAAGAGAAAACAGTCGATAAAGGCGGCGATTACGTAAACTTACTGGAAGTGCCGCCCAAAGGCGCTAACGTACGGTTGGCTGGTGAGGATATTCAAGCTGGACAAGCTATTTTGACTCAAGGCCATCAAATGCACGCAGCGGATTTAGGGCTGGTCGCCTCATTAGGCATTACAGAAGTCACCGTATACCGCCATTTAAAAGTTGCCTTTTTTAGCACAGGTGATGAACTAGTCAGTGTTGGCAAACCGTTAGCTGAAGGCCAAATCTACGACAGCAATCGTTATACCATTTACGGCATGCTGAGCAGGCTGGGGGCCAAAATTACCGACTATGGTGTTGTCAAAGATGAGCCCTCATTATTGGAAAACACTTTACTAAAGGCCGCAAAAGAGCACGACGTTGTGATCACCAGTGGCGGCGTTTCAGTCGGCGAAGCGGACTATATGAAAGCATTGCTCGCTCAACACGGTCAAGTGCTGTTCTGGAAGATCAATATGAAACCTGGCAGACCGTTGGCATACGGCAAGGTAGGTGATGCGCATTACTTTGGTCTACCAGGTAACCCAGTTTCCACCATGGTCACTTTTTATCAGTTTGTGCGCAATGCCTTGCAATCACTGATGGGAAGCAAAAGCAAACCAGCGCCATTGTTTAAAGTCGAATCAACAGCGCCGATTAGAAAGGCACCAGGCCGAACTGAATTCCAGCGCGGCATTTTATTTACCGAGGCTGGACAATGGAAAGTAAAACCACTCGCTAACCAAGGCTCTGGAGTTTTAAGTAGCATGAGTGCTGCCAATTGCTTTATTGTCCTTGGTGAAGCAGTTGGTCATTGCGAAACTGGCACTATCGTAGACGTACAGCCTTTTGAAGGCGTCATTTAGCCTGCTGAATACAAAGGCTAATGCAGTTTAACAAACCGTTGCTTGCCATAGTATAATCGACCGCTCGCTATAAAAAACTAAATATTGTGGACTCGACATTTAACACCCCTCGCTTCAATGAAATCAACATCCTTTGGGCTGTTGTTGCCTCATTGCTGCTGCATACGCTATTTGCTGTCGTGATTCCCAATTTCGATTTCTCAAGCCCACTTAAAAAGCCACAGTTAATCAAGGTTGAATTGCAAAAGCCAACACCGCCGCCCCCTGCTGTGGAAGCGCCGCCCCCTGTTGAAATACCAGAGCCGCCTAAGCCTAAACCACCAGAGCCAGTCAAGAAGCCTAAACCGGTTAAGAAGAAAGTGAAGCCTGTGGTGAAGCCCAAACCGATTAAGCAAGAAGAGCCAGCGCCGATTGAACCACCTGTGGAAATCACACCACCAGTTGTTGAAGAAGTCATTGCTGTCGCACCAACCGTAGACAGTGAGCCAGAAATCGTGGTGCCCGTACCAGACCCTGTGCCGGTGGAACCGCCACCACCCCCGCCACCGACGGCAGCTGAAAGAAGCAATGCGCTAGATGCATACAGTAGCCGGCTCGGCCGCGCTATCGCCAAACATAAGTCTTACCCAAAAATTGCGCAAAGGCGTGGTTGGCAAGGCACTGTTTTACTCGATATCAAAATAGATAGTAGCGGTAAGGTCTTATCAGCTGTGGTAAGCAAAAGCAGCGGTCATAAATCGCTAGATAAACAAGCGCTTAAAATGGTCGAAAAGGCATCGCCATTTCCAACACCCCCAACGATATTACAAGGCGATAGTTTTAATATTTCAGTCCCTGTTGCCTTCAAACTAGCCAATTAATCATGAGCAAACCTGACGCAGCTAAACTTCGTTCTCTGCGTGAGTTATTACTGGCGCATGAACTCATCTTTATCATGTTGATTGTACTCGCAGTTGCTAGCGGTTTGTTTGGTATTCATCTCTGGGATAAATCTGCCCAAGAATCACAACGTATCCAATCACTAGTCCAAGAAATTCAATTAACACGTAGCGATTTATACCGTCAGATGAAGGAGCTCTTTGACGCCTACTTATTAAATGAGCCGAGTGCTATAGCAGAATATGACGCCTATACAAAATCCATCCAAACACATTTTAAAAACTTGGACCAGCTCTCTGTTGACGCACTTGAAAAAAAGGCGATTGATGATTTAAAAGAAAACTACCAAGTGTTTGCAACCCAAGCTCCTGATATGTTCAAACAGTACCAAACAAGCCCCAATAGCAAATCTCGAAAAGCACTCTACCTTGATATGGAGACTGGCATTTTCAGTCGATACGAAACCGTTTCTAAACGCGCTGAAAATTTATTAGCGCTTAAACAGGATGAACTCAAAACGCGTCTGCAAGAAGCCAAACAGACCTCGATTATCTTATTAGTCATTCCAATTTTGCTTGCGGGCTTACTACTTATCTTCTCTCGCACTCTGTTAAAACGTGCCATTGTCAATCCAATTAATGCCCTATTGAAAGCCACCAAAGAAATTAGCCAAGGCCAGTTTGAACACAAAATACCTGATGCGGGGGCTGCTGAACTCATTGTATTATCAAAAGAAATCAATAAAATGGCAGAGGATTTAGCGGAAAGCAGAAAAGCCTTGGTGCAATCTGAGAAGCAAGCTGCCGTTGCCGTGCTAGTGCCGATGTTAGCGCATAACATTAGAAATCCGCTGGCGAGCATTCGTGCAACAGCACAAGTCATTGATGTACCAGCACACGATAAAGACATGCAGGAGTCTTTGCAGGGCATCATGAATACTGTCGACCGCTTAGAGCGCTGGACCACTTCCTTACTCGCCTACCTACATCCAATAAAACCAGCATTAACAGAAGTATCATTGAACACCATTCTGCAAAGTGCGCTTAGCCCACTGGCGCAAAAGTTAAAAGAAAGAAATATCACTGTCACCCAAAATACGCAGGCTGTCACACAACAGATTTTGACGGATGAGCATTTATTGGAGCAAGTGTTTTACAACTTAGTACTCAATGCCATTGAAGCTTCCCCACGCAATAGCCATATTCAACTAGATGCAGCACTCGCTCACGACGTGCTAACTATCACTATTAGTGACCAAGGTTCAGGCATGCCATTTATACCTGAGCCCAATAGTACTAGCCCTGGAGTCTCAACAAAAAGGTTTGGTACAGGCTTAGGCATTCCGTTCGTATTTAAAGTCTGTGAAGTGCTCAATGGCCAAATCGAATTTAAGCCATTGCAACCGAATGGTACGCTAGTGAAATTAACACTACCGCAATAACATTAATTGCATGTTTCGTTCAAATTAAGCTTGCTTTAATGTTTAATTTTTACAACAATAGAACTGTCTATAGGAATTGGAACTATGCTCAATAAAACTGTCACTGACTTCGAACTCCCCGCGACTAGCGACCTAACTTTTAAATTATCAGATTACCTTGGTAAAAACGTCATCATTTATTTTTACCCAAAAGATTCAACGCCTGGCTGTACAACACAGGGCACTCAATTCCGTGATTTCTATCATGAGTTTCAGGCGACAGATACAGAGATTTTTGGCATTTCTCGTGACAGTTTAAAGTCCCACGAAAACTTCAAAGCTAAGTTCAGCTTCCCATTTGAATTGCTGTCTGACACTGAAGAACTCGCATGCAATCTGTTTGACGTCATTAAAATGAAAAATATGTATGGTAAACAGGTACGTGGCATTGAACGTAGCACTTTTATCATTGATAAAAAAGGTGTACTTATTCATGAATGGCGTAAAGTCAGAGTCAAAGGGCATGTAGAAGAAGTGCTCACATTTATGAAAACACTTTAACCATTTCACCAATATTTAAAGAAACATAATGACAACAAAGACATCTGCGCAAGCAAAACTATTCGTACTAGACACCAACGTATTAATGCACGACCCATCCTCACTATTCAGATTTGAGGAACATGATATCCACCTCCCAATGGTGACATTAGAAGAACTAGACAATAATAAGAAAGGGTTAACGGAAGTTGCCCGCAACGCCAGACAAGCTAGCCGCTATTTAGAGGAAATTGTCGGCAAGGATTTAAATGACCTCGCGCTCGGCTGCCCGCTGGCGATACAAGGCAACAAACATGTCACTGGTCGTTTATTTTTACAAACCAACCATGTCGACACAGAGCTACCAGGCTTATCAGGCAGCAAAGCTGACAATCAAATTATCAGTGTTGTGCTAAACCTACAAGAAAACCAACCAGATCGGCATGTGGTTTTAGTCAGCAAGGATATTAATATCCGTATTAAAGCCCGCGCAATGGGCTTAGCTGCTGAAGACTACCACAATGACAAAGTCTTAGAAGATAGCGACCTTCTCTACACAGGTGTCCGGAATTTGCCTGAAGATTTCTGGGAAAACCACAGCAAAGATATGGACTCCTGGCAAGAATCAGGCAGTATGTTTTACCGAATTACGGGTCCATTGGTGAAATCACTGCTGATTAATGAATTTGTTTACTATGAGTACGAAAAGCCTTTCCATGCCATTGTCAGAAAAATCGAAGATAACAGTGCTGTGTTAGAAGTGGTACAAGATCATGGCAATCCGAAACACAATGTTTGGGGCATTACTGCACGTAACCGTGAACAAAATTTCGCTTTGAATTTATTGATGGATCCAGAAGTCGATTTCGTCACCTTACTTGGTCAAGCAGGCACCGGTAAAACACTACTCACATTAGCAGCTGCACTCACACAAACACTCGATAAAAAAACCTATAATGAAATCATCATGACACGTGTCACGGTTTCTGTTGGTGAAGACATTGGCTTCCTACCTGGCACAGAAGAAGAGAAAATGGCGCCTTGGATGGGGGCCTTAGAAGATAACCTAGACGTACTAAATAAGACGGATGAAGAAGCTGGCGAATGGGGTCGCGCTGCTACCCAAGATTTAATTCGCACACGAATTAAAGTCAAATCACTCAACTTTATGCGAGGCCGTACCTTCCTCAATAAATTTTTAATTATTGATGAAGCGCAGAACCTGACACCCAAACAAATGAAGACCTTGATTACACGTGCAGGGCCCGGAACTAAAGTCGTTTGCTTGGGCAACATCTCACAAATAGATACCCCTTATCTCACAGAAGGTAGCTCTGGCCTCACCTACGTCGTAGACCGCTTTAAAAACTGGTCACACAATGGTCATATGACACTCGTCCGTGGTGAACGCTCTCGCTTAGCTGACTTTGCTGCAGAAATCCTTTAAGTGCACCTGACAATCACAATGCATTGCCGTTTTAACGAAAGCGAATAGAGTACCTTATGGCTTCTAAGTTTTACATCATTCTGATTGCGCAGTTCCTCTCAGCGCTAGCGGACAATGCTTTATTATTCGCTGCCATTGCACTGCTCGCTTCGATTAATGCACCAGAGTGGCATACGCCGCTATTGCAACAATTCTTTGTGATTTCTTATATTGTCCTAGCACCCTTTGTCGGCTCTATTGCAGATGCCTTTCCAAAAGGTAGTGTTATGTTTTTCTCAAACTTAGTTAAAGTCGCTGGTTGCGCTGCCATGATCCTCGGCATGCCGCCACTATATGCTTATGGCATTGTTGGTATCGGTGCAGCTGCGTACTCACCTGCTAAATACGGCATATTGACAGAGTACCTACCAAGCCATTTATTAGTCAAAGCTAATGGCTGGATGGAAGGCTCTACAGTTGCTGCTATCATTTTCGGCGCGATCTTGGGCGGTATGTTGGCCAACAACAATTTACAGGCGGCGATGTGGATTATTGGCGGGCTTTATTTAGCTGCAGCCGTATTCAATTACTTTATTCCTAAACTACCTATTGACCATAAATTAGAGAAGAAAACGCTGCCATTCATCCTCAAAGATTTCTGGCATGCCTTTGTGACACTTTGGAAAGACCCCTTAGGGCAAGTTTCATTAGCAGTAACAACCTTATTCTGGGGCGCAGGCGCCACCTTACGCTTAGTTGTTCTGGCATGGGCCGCAGTCACACTCAACTTTGATATTGAACAATCTACACAATTGATTGCAACCGTCGCTGTGGGTATCGCCGTTGGCTCAATCGTGGCTTCGCGTTACATTACACTAGAACGTTCTGTCCGCGTATTACCAGCCGGCATTGTCATGGGAGTGCTTGTAATTGCCATGGTGTTTGTAACACATTGGACAATGGCTGCGGGCTTACTATTTATTATTGGCGCATTAAGTGGCTTCTTCGTTGTACCACTCAATGCTTTATTACAGCACAGAGGCCATCACTTGATTGGTGCTGGGCACTCCATCGCCGTGCAAAACTTTAACGAGCATATCGGCATTTTAGTCATGCTTGGGCTTTACTTGCTGATGGTCAAAGCAGATATCCATATCAACACCATTACCGCTGTGTTTGGCATCTTTATTATCATCAGCATGTCCATTATCAACCGCGTCTATCGTCACGTAAAAGTGGTTGATTAATCACACCAACAACGTGCCGTACGGTATTAATGTAGCTTAACTTGCGGCTCTGTTCTTCTAGAGATTAAACGACCGATTGACTGCAAGAATACGGAGAAAAAACCATGCAGCGCAATCAAATGCATCTTATACAATGAGCGGTACATAATCCGAGCAAACAAACCCTCAATATACATTGACCCACCTGACAGTGCGCCCATTAAGCTACCCACTGTTGAGTAACGTCCTAAGTTCACTAATGAACCATAATCACGGTACTTATATGTCGGCAACTTCTCTTTACCCGCAACACGGCATTTCAAGCTTTTAAAGAGCATTGATGCTTGCTGATGCGCCGCTTGCGCGCGTGGCGGCACATTCCCCGAATGACCAATCCACTCACAAGCAGCACAATCGCCAAAAGCGAATATATTCTCATCTTGCGTTGTCTGTAGTGTTTGCTCAACAACTAATTGATTAATGCTATTGGTTTCTAGGCCATCAATATTTTTCAGGAAATCTGGCGCTTTAATCCCTGCCGCCCAAACCACCAATGCTGATGGAATAAAACGCCCACTATGCGTATGAATGCCTTTTTTTGTTACTTCAGTCACTCGCTCACCCGTATTAATAGTGACGCCCAACTTTCTCAGCTCCGTATCGACAGATGCAGACAGCTTAGCAGGCAATGCGGGTAACAATCGCTCGCTGGCCTCAACAATAGAAATTTTCACATCATGCTCAGCATCAATATTGTCTAAGCCATATGCCGCCAACTCTCTCGTCGTATTATGTAATTCCGCTGCTAACTCCACCCCTGTCGCACCTGCACCAACAATCGCTACTTCAAGCTGACCCTCTTCAATTGGGGTTGTCTGCGTCTGCGCTCTTAACAGTGCGTTATGTAGTTGCCGATGGAAACGTTCCGCTTGCGCTTGTGTGTCTAAAGCAATGGTGTACTCTTTTGCACCTTTTACGCCGAAATCATTCGTCGTGCTACCAATCGCAATCACCAACGTATCATATTCGAACGTTCTGCTTGCAATAACTTCATCACCATTCTCATCGACATACGGCGCCAAAGACACTTGCTTCTTCGCACGATCCAAACCATCCATACGGCCCAATCGAAAGCGAAAGTGATGCCAATGTGCTTGCGCAAGGTAATCAAGTTCGTGTCGATCAGGGTCCATGCTACCTGCTGCTATTTCATGTAATAGCGGCTTCCAAACATGCGTTCTGCTGCTATCAATCAGTGTAATTTCGGCCTTCTGCTTCTTACCTAATGAGTCACCTAAGCGTGTTGCTAACTCTAAACCGCCAGCACCACCACCAACGATCACAATGTGATGTAGTTTTTTATCTGTCATACCGCCTATTATACCGTGAACATGTAACAAAAAAACGCGCTTACCAACAGTTGTTAATAAGCGCGCTATCTTTTAACCTTGCAGTTAAATAATGAAGTTTATCTTACTCCATCCAAGCCTTAGGGCCCTCTCCTGCATATTCAGCACGAATATAAGCAATGGTTTGTAAGATATCATCTGTTGATAAACCACCACCAGTATGGCCTTCTAGTTGCTTATGCCAAATAAACATAGGACCATATAAGCCACCAGTATTACCTGCAGTACCGCCAGCAATAGTTTCAAACATACCTTTGTCGGTCGAGTTTTGCGGGTATACCCAG
>SPJO01000183.1 GCA_006844635.1 Methylophilaceae bacterium
GAATCAACCCACAATCACAATCGTATAAATACTGGCAGAATCGACGGTTAGTTAGATAGGTTTAAGTGCTCAATAAATTGCGAGGACGAGGTAGTGTGTGAGATAATGTTGTGTTTAGATTAAGCCGCTTGCGGCTTTTATTGTTTTTGTAGAGATTTTTATGCCTATTATTCGCTTACCTGATGGTTCTGAACGACAATTTGATGCCCCCGTGACTGTAACAGATGTCGCGATGGATATCGGCCCTGGGCTGGCTAAAGCCGCGCTTGCAGGTAAAGTGAATGGAGAGCTGGTGGATACCAGTCATCTCATTGAATCAGATAGTGATTTAGCCATTATTACCGATAAGAATGACGAAGGTTTAGAAATTATTCGCCATTCGACTGCGCATTTACTGGCATATGCCGTCAAAGAACTGTTTCCTGAAGCACAAGTGACCATTGGTCCAGTCATTGAAAATGGCTTTTATTATGACTTTAGTTATAAGCGTGCCTTTACGCCTGAAGATTTAGCAAAAATCGAACAGAAAATGAAGGAGCTTGCTAAGAAAAACGAGCCGGTGACGCGACAAGTGATGCCGCGTGATGAAGCGGTTGAATACTTCAATGGGATTGGGGAAAAATACAAGGCTGAGCTGATTGCAAGTATTCCTGCAGACGAGGAAGTTTCGCTTTACACAGAAGGCGACTTCACAGATTTATGCCGTGGACCACATGTGCCAAGCACAGGCAAGTTAAAAGCATTTAAGCTCATGAAAGTGGCGGGTGCTTATTGGCGTGGTGATAGTAATAATGAAATGTTGCAGCGTATTTATGGTACCGCATGGCGCAATAAAGATGAAC
>SPJO01000184.1 GCA_006844635.1 Methylophilaceae bacterium
AGAGTAATGGTAGTAACCACCGCCATTGGCACAGCTACCCATCGAAATCACCCAGCGTGGCTCGGCCATTTGATCATACACTTTACGTAAGGCTGGTGCCATTTTATTGACCAAGGTACCTGCTACAATCATCACGTCAGACTGTCTAGGGCTAGGTCGAAAGACAATGCCAAAACGATCCAAATCATAGCGCGCAGCACCAGCGTGCATCATTTCAACAGCACAACAAGCCAAACCAAATGTCATGGGCCACATAGAACCCGTTCGCGTATAGTTAATGACCGTATCCAATGATGTGGTCACAAACCCTTTTTCTAGTACGCCTTCAATACCCACTTAAATAGCTTCCAATAGCAAATAAAAACAACAGAATGATTGCTGAGCGTTTAGTCCCACTCCAACGCACCTTTTTTCCACTCGTAAATAAAACCAACAACGAGCACGAACAAAAATACCATCATGGCAAGAAAACCGAACATGCCAATTTCAGGCAGCACAACAGCCCATGGGAATAAAAATGCAATTTCTAAATCGAAAAGAATAAAGAGGATAGCAACAAGGTAATAACGGACATCAAACTTCATACGCGCATCTTCAAATGCTTCAAATCCACACTCGTATGGTGAGTTTTTTTCTGCATCAGGCTTATGGGGGGAAACAAGTTTACCGAGGATAAGTGGTCCTAGGCCGACGCCCAAACCCACTAAGATGAACATTAAAATTGGAAAATAGTTTTCTAGCAAGAGTCCTAACCCTGAGCTTCCTTACAAACAACAAAACAAACGCTCACGCATTTGCAAACCTAGTTCTTAATATTATTAAACCAGCTCAC
>SPJO01000054.1 GCA_006844635.1 Methylophilaceae bacterium
ATGACAACTTAAAGCCAGCAACTGATTTACGTAGATCATCAGCTAGCGCCGTCAACTGCACAATAGACTCTGTCGTCTGTTTTGTACCATCAGTTGTTAGTGTCGTAATTTCTTGAATTTGTTGCATATTTTGCGTCACTTGTGACGCAGCTTCTGTTTGCGCTTCCGTTGCCGTTGAAATCGATTGAATTAATCGCGCTAAGTTATTAGTAACCGTTTCAATCTCTGTCAGCGCCTGTCCCGCAGCATCTGACAGTTTAGCTCCTTCAACCACACCCTCGGTACTTTTTTCCATCGCAGCAACCGCACTATTCGTATCCGTCTGAATAGTTTTTACAATCGCGCCAATCTGTTTTGTCGCTTCTGATGAACGTTCCGCCAAACGCTGAACCTCCTCCGCAACCACGGTAAAGCCTCGACCCGCTTCACCAGCAGATGCAGCCTGAATAGCAGCGTTCAACGCAAGAATATTGGTTTGCTCAGTAATATCAGAAATCAATTCAACAATCTCACCAATCTCTTGTGAACTTTCACCCAATCGTTTAATACGTTTTGATGTTTCTTGAATTTGCTCACGAATACCATTCATACCTGCAATCGTGTTTTGTACCGCCTGCGATCCCTGTGAGGCAGCCTGTAATGAACGTTGCGCCACCTCAGCAGCTTGGTTAGCATTGGTAGACACTTGCAAAATAGAACTGGTCATCCCGTTAACCGCTTTTGTGGTATCAGTAATCTGCTGCGACTGCATTTCCGCCGCCTCTAGCAACGCTGTTGATGTACCCTGT
>SPJO01000182.1 GCA_006844635.1 Methylophilaceae bacterium
GTTATTGTTCATTTCGTTAACGCGATCAATCAGGATAAAGCCTGGCTCAGCAAAGTCGTATGTGCTGGACATAATCACATCCCATAAGCGACGTGCTTTGATGGTTTTATAAACGCGGCAAGCCACTTTACCGGCATCAACGCCTTTATCTTTAGTGAGGTAGCGATCTTTGATTGGCCATTCGCGCCAGACGACTTGTGTTTCGTCATTAACGTTTAAACCATCCACGATGGACTCTTTTTCTGTCACTGAAAAAGCTAGTTTCCAGTCTGCATCCGCTTTAACCGCTTCCATGAATTCTTTAGTAATTAAGCATGAAAGGTTGAATTGACGTAAACGACCATCTTCACGTTTGGCTTTAATAAAGTCAGTCACATCTGGATGGCTAATATCGAATGTTGCCATTTGTGCACCACGACGACCACCAGCTGATGAAACGGTGAAGCACATTTTGTCGTAGATATCCATGAAGGATAGTGGGCCTGAAGTGACCGCACCTGCACCTGCCACAAAAGCACCTTTAGGACGTAGGGTAGAGAATTCGTAACCAATGCCGCAGCCTGCTTTGAGTGTTAAGCCTGCTTCGTGCACTTTATTCAGTACAGCGTCCATGCTGTCTTCCACCACGCCTGATACTGTACAGTTAATGGTAGAGGTCGCTGGTTTGTGCTCTAAAGCACCAGCGTTTGAAGTAATACGGCCTGCTGGAATCGCACCATGACGCAATGCCCATAAGAATTTTTCATGCCATTCAGCTTGTTTTTCTTTGGTCTCTTCGACGTC
>SPJO01000185.1 GCA_006844635.1 Methylophilaceae bacterium
TGCCCAATCAATTCCTCTATTTCAGCCAACCGCTCTAAAATGACTGCTTTCAGCTTCTCGCCTTCTCGTGCTCTCGCCTTAATTAGATCATCTACCGCAGAACTAAGTGTTGTTATTGCATCGGCAGCTAACGTCTCTGCACTGACGGCATGTGTGGCCATTACACCAGGCATGCGCAACACCTCTAAGATATTCGCAGGCTGCGAATCAGGGAAATGCTTTCCAGCTTCCTGCATTGACGTAGCAATTTGTTGAAGCACGTCATGATTGAGTTCTATCGCCGCATCAGATGACTGTGCAGGCGCTAATTGCATACGGCACTCAACCTTGCCTCGCCCTAACCTCGTTTTAAGTGTTTCGCGTACGATAGGTTCTAAAGCGCGACAGTTTTCATCCAACTTTGGTTGCAGTTCTAGATAGCGCTGATTCACTGAACGTAATTCAACTTGTAACACACCATTATTTGTATTGCGCTCATACGACGCATAACCTGTCATGCTTTGTATCATGTCTCTTTATTACCAATAACTGGTAATACTCTTAAAGTAATTGCTGATAATTGTATCAAATCTAGTTGATTATATGCGAAAATGTCCAGACACTTGTATTAGTGCATCATCACCAGCAAAAACTTTTTACATGGCGAGCCCTAAAAAAAATCAAACATTACCCGTAGGCTACAAGCTCCAGGACTATGTGATTACCAAAGTCTTGAGCACTGGTGGCTTTAGTTTTGTTTATCTTGCACAAGATAAACATAAGCATA
>SPJO01000163.1 GCA_006844635.1 Methylophilaceae bacterium
TGCGTAATCAATTGATTAGCGCGACGGGTAAGGCAATTGGTGACTACAATATGGTGGAGGATGGTGACACGGTGTTGGTGTGCATGAGCGGTGGTAAGGATAGCTTTACCATGCTGATGATGTTGCTGGCTTTGCAAGAGCGCGCGCCGATTACGTTTAAAATCATTGCGATGAATTTGGATCAGAAGCAGCCGGGCTTTCCTGAGCATATTTTGCCTGAATATTTTGAGAGTTGGGTGTGGATTACCGCATTGTGGAGGCAGATACTTATTCGGTGGTGAAGGAGAAGATTCCTGAGGGAAAAACCACTTGCAGTTTGTGCTCTCGTTTACGCCGTGGGGTGATTTACACAACAGCGAAGAAATTAGGCGCGAATAAGATTGCCTTGGGACATCATCGGGATGACATTGTTGAGACTTTGTTTTTGAATATGTTTTTCGGCGCCAAGATGAAGTCGATGCCGCCTAAGCTTTCGACCAATGATAAGCAGAATATTGTGATTCGTCCATTGGCGTATTGCAGTGAGAAGGATATTGCGGCGTATGCACGCGGGATGGCGTTCCCGATTATTCCGTGTAATTTGTGCGGTAGCCAAGAGAACTTGCAGCGCGTTAAGGTGAAAGAGATGCTCGCCGCGTGGGAAAAAGAACAGCCTGGGCGGGTGAATAATATCTTTAAAGCGATTACCAATATTGAGCCTTCTCACATGGCTGATACTGATTTATATGACTTCAAAGGCTTGAGTCAGGCAGCGCCTGCGGATGAGGATCCGTTGTTTGATGCGGTTGAAAAAGACAACAATGCCCTCAATTTAGCCAAAGAATCAGGAAAAAAGATCGAATTTAGTCGTAATTAACATTATATTTACAATATTTAACGACTTTATTGTGTAAAATCGCCTTCGCTTGCTATTATCTATAGCAATAATTTGAATATTAAAATTTTGTTGTGACTACATTAAATGTCTAATCTACTCATTGTTGAATCACCTTCCAAAGCAAAGACTTTAAAGAAGTACCTAGGTAAAGGCTTCGAAGTATTGGCTTCGTATGGACACGTGCGCGATTTAATTCCGAAGAATGGCGCGGTGGATCCTGAAGATCAATTTGCCATGAAGTATGACATTATCGAGCGCAACAAAAAACATGTTGATGCGATTGCTAAGGCGGTTAAAGCATCTGACAATATCTATCTCGCGACCGATCCGGATCGCGAAGGTGAGGCGATTTCTTGGCATATTGCTGAGATTCTGCAGAACAAAAAATTACTCAAAAACAAAACACTGAAACGTGTTGAGTTTAATGAGGTGACCAAAAAAGCCGTGCAACATGCGATTGATAATCCGCGCGATATCGCGATGAATTTGGTCAATGCGCAGCAAGCGCGCCGCGCCTTAGATTATTTGGTTGGTTTTAATTTATCACCATTATTATGGAAAAAGATTCGCCGCGGTTTGTCGGCTGGTCGTGTACAAAGCCCTGCTTTACGTTTGATTGTTGAGCGCGAACTGGAAATTGAAGCCTTTGATAGCAAAGAGTACTGGAGCATCCATTTAAATGCACTGAAGCAAAATCATGGTTTTGATGCGAAGTTGATTCAGTTAAATGGTGAAAAGGTTGAGCAGTTTACGGTAACCAACACTGAGCAGCAGGCTAAGATTGTTGGCAAACTATTATTAGATAGCGCGGGCAAAACAACGGTTGCGCGTGTTGAGAAGAAGCAACGCAAACGCAGACCAGCAGCACCATTTACGACATCCACCTTGCAACAAGAGGCAGTGCGTAAGCTTGGGTTTACGACGAGCCGCACGATGCGCGTCGCACAGCAGTTATATGAAGGTATGGACGTTGGTAGTGGCACAGTCGGTTTAATCACTTATATGCGTACCGATGGCGTGAGCTTAGCGCAAGAGGCGTTGATGCAGATTCGCGATTATGTCAAAAAGAGTTTTGATGCGGATTATGTGCCGAAGACAGCTAACGTTTATAAGAACAAATCTAAAAATGCACAAGAGGCGCATGAGGCGATACGCCCTACCGATGTTACGCGCACGCCGCCTAAAATGCGTCAGTATTTAAACGACGAACAATTTAAGCTATATGAATTGATTTGGAAGCGTACGGTTGCTAGCCAAATGATGCCTGCTATTTTTGATGCAGTGAGTGTTGATTTAAGCATTGGCTCTGAAGCGAATTTATTCCGTGCGAGCGGACAAACCTTGATGTTCCCTGGTTTCATCGGCGTTTATAAAGAAGGTACGGATAGCGCGGTTGATGATGATGCTGAAGCGAAGCTCCCTGTATTAGAAACGGGTGAAGTGCTTGATGTTGATAAGATTTTTGGTGAGCAACACTTTACTGAGCCACCACCACGTTATGGTGAGGCGAGTTTAGTGAAAACATTAGAAGAGTACGGCATTGGCCGCCCTTCTACTTACGCCAGCATTATTAGTACGCTGCAAGATCGTGAGTATGTATTACTCGACAAAAAACGCTTTACACCAACGGATGTTGGTCGTGTGGTGAATAAGTTCTTAACCCAACATTTTACCCAGTATGTGGATTATGACTTCACAGCGAAGCTAGAAAACGAGCTGGATGAGATTGCTGAAGGCGGTTTAGAGTGGGTGCCAGTGATGGATAAGTTCTGGCAGGGCTTTAATAACCAAGTGGTGAGCAAGGCTGATGTTGAGCGCCCAGGTAATGAGTTAATTGATGAGAACTGTCCGAAATGTGGCAAGCAGCTACAAAAACAGTTAAGCCGTTATGGTACGTTCATTGGTTGCACAGGTTATAACGATGAGCCTAAGTGTGATTACAAGCGTAACTTGAATGGTGATTCAGCCGCCGCTAGCACTGACCCAGTGCAAATGGGTGTAGATGAAGAAACAGGTAAAGAGATTTATTTGATGGTGGGGCCTTATGGACCTTACATCCAATTAGGCATGCCAGTGGAAGGCGAGAAGAAAAAGCCGAAGCGCGTGAGCATCCCAAAAAATATTGAATATGCCGATGTGAATCTGGATATTGCTAACCAGTTATTATCATTGCCGCGTGATTTGGGTAAACATCCAGAGACAGATAAAAAGATTGTGGCGAACATTGGTCGCTTTGGCCCTTATGTGAACCACGATGGTAAGTTTAAATCGATTCCAAAAACACAGAGTGTATTTGAGATTAACCAAGAAGAAGCTGTGACTTTATTGGCGCAAGCTTATACTGGCCCAGCACCGATTGCTGAGTTGGGTGAGCATCCATCTGGCGAAGGCCGTGTGGAAGTGTTTGATGGGCGTTATGGGCCTTATGTGCAGCATAAGAAAATTCGCGCGACATTGCCGAAGAGCCTAAAACCAGAAGATGTAACACTGGAGCAAGCACTTGAATTACTAGCGGCAAAAGAGGCCAAAGGGACAACAAAGAAAAAAGCTCCGGCGAAGAAAAAAACAGCAACTAAAAAGAAAACACCCGCCAAAAAAGCGACAGCTAAAAAGGCACCAGCAAAGAAAACAACTGCTAAAGAGTAGTATGGATCCAGACAATAAAAAAGCGAGCTGTTGCTCGCTTTTTTATTGTCTACTCATTTAGTTGCTACTAAAGGCGTCCACCTCTTCAACCATTTGGCTACTCATCACCAACTGCGGTGACAAGTCTTCATCGTCCACTTCCGCAATAATAGTGTGGTCACGTTTATACTCAAACCATTTCCGCAAACGGTTCACATCGCCAGTGCGTTTATTTGTTCCTGCAGCATCTAATAGCACCACAATCATCGGTTCACCTGCCATCACTGTTTGCATCACAACACAACGACCGGCCTCATTAATAAATCCCGTTTTAGATAAGCCAATATCCATATTGCCTTCTCGCACCAGTTTGTTGGTATTTTTATATAAACTTGAACGCTCATTACCATCAATATAAATCTCATACTCGGTGGTCGTGGTCGCTTGGCGAATTTCAGGATACTGATAAGCCGCAGCCACCAACATATATAGATCTTCTGCTGTGGATCGATTTTGATACATTAAGCCCGTTGGTTCAGAAAAGCGGGTATGCAGCAAGCCAATTGATAACGCTTTTGCATTCATGGCTTTAACGAAAGCATCACGCCCACCTGGATAGTTAGTGGATAAAGCATAAGCCGCACGGTTCTCTGATGACATTAATGCCAGTTGCAGCATATCCGCACGTGTCAGACTTGAGCCTACAGGTAAGCGAGAACGCGTGCCTTTGATTTGGTCAACATCTTGATCTGAAATATAAATAAACTCGTGCATATCTTGCTGTGCATCGAGTACGACCATGGCTGTCATCAACTTCGTAATGGATGCGATAGAAGCAGAGTGATATGCATTCTTTGCGTATTTAATTTCACCAGTGTCTTGATTCACAACCAGCGCGACGTTAGACGCTAAATCTGGCGTCATGCTGCCATCGTAATTTTCACCAAGATCAATGGCGCGCTGTTTGGCGAGGGCAATTCTTCTACGCTCTCTAGCGGCCTTACGTGCTTTTCGGGATTTTTTGTAACTGACTTTTTTGCGTGTCGATTTTTTAACGACATATTTTTTACGCTTAGACTCTTTTGCCTGTTGCTGCTTTGCGGTTTGTTGTGTTGTTGATTTGGCAGCCACTTGCGTCATTGGCACCAGCGCCAAAGACGCAGCAACAATAAACAACATATATTTTTTGAGAAAGAGTTTCACAAAAAAGACCTTTTACAACAAAGAGAAGTTAATTCCATCGTATAAATAATTTATATAGAAGTCAATGAGTTATTACAGTTTTATATAAATAACATTAAGATTTCTTGAACTTGTTTCATTTTTGACAATACGTTTACACAAACATTATGAGAAAATATAGCCATTACTTTAAAGATTGGCAATGTGAATTAATCATGAAATCACCTTCACACTTACACTATACAGCAGAACATTTATGGGTTGAAAAAACTGACGATGGCGTTTGGTTAGCGGGCATTACAGATTATGCGCAGGACTTACTCGGCGATATTGTTTATCTTGAACCACCGAAAGTCGATGACGACTTAAGTAATGCGCAGGCCTGTGGCATTGTTGAATCTGTTAAAACAGGGTCTGATTTACATGCGCCGATGGACGGTGTTGTGACGGAAGTCAACGAGGATTTAATCAACGCACCAGAAGAGATTAACGACGACCCTTATCAATCTTGGATTTTCAAATTCACACCAGCAGATGCTGACGATACCGCACACCTGCTTAGCGCTGAGGCTTATACTGCACTGATTGACTAATTAATCAGGCAGTACGAACTTAACCTGCTGCAGCAAGCTTTTAATTTCATTAGTGAGTTCTTCACGCAAGCCATCTTCTAGTTCAGGTATCGCTTTATCGAGGATAGCCTGAATATTGTCTTGCAGCACTTGCTGCACTTCAGGTAGGTTGCCATTCACTTTAGCCAAGAACTGCTCATTAATCTCATGACTTTCTTCTGTCATTTTCTCAGCAAAAGTAGTGCGAATTTCATTGGCAGCATCGGTAAATACAAGGTCTCTTTCTGCACTAAAATCTTGCCTTAACTTGGCAAATGTTTCTTGTTGAATGGTGCCTACTTGACTATGCATAATGCCAATTTGCTCTTCTGTGCTTTCTTCCACACGCTCTTTAATCGTTTCTAGCGCATCTGCCACTTGGCCAGTGAGTTTTTCTTGATAATCAATATGCAGCTTCTCTTGATAGTCTTGCATTTTACGCAGCAAAGTTTGTTCTGCATCTTCACCTTGAATCTGTAAGAAGCCAGCCAGCGCAGCATTTAATTGGCCTTTATGCTCTTCCATGGCTTTCTCTTGTAGCGCAGTAATTTCTGTATTCACAGCCTCGCTAAGGTTTTCTTGCACTTCTTTTTTCAGCGCCTCAAACGTTACAGTTAACTCTGAATGGTGTTCATTGATCAATTGCTGTTGCTTACTTTCAACCTCTTGGAGTGCCTCTTTCACTGCGGCCATGGCCGTTTCAACCTCAGCATTGGTATCCGCTTGTAGCTTTTCAAAACTTTCGGTTAAATCGACCTGCGCCAAATCAATGCTCTTTTGATACATCCTAGGCATTTCAGTCTTTAAGTCTGCTTTTGTTTTATCCACAAAACCAGCCGTAGACTCAATAATATCATCGTGGGCTTTTTTAATTTCTGCACGTACTTCGTCTAAAGCAAAGTCAGTGATTTCAGCCTCTAACCTTGGTTTGATTTGTGCCCCGAGGGATTGGGCTAACTCTGCCGCGGCATCACCTGATGATGCCTGCGCTATTTGTTCCGATAAGCTGTTGGTTGATGCCGTTAACTCATCACGGATAGCCGCTTGCTCTGCACGTAGGGTTTCAATAGTCTCACTTGCCGTTTCAGCTGCACCTGCCGCTGTTGACTGGCTCGCCTCATGCGAAGCGGCCAGTTGCTCCTGTAGTGTATTCACTTCTGCACGCAATGTTTCAACTGCCTCACTTGCAGTTTCAGCAGTACCCGCTGCAGTTGATTCATTTTCTTTATGCGATGCGGTCAGTTGCTCTTGTAGCGCACTCACTTCATCGCGTAGTTTTTCATTTGCCGCATCAGCATCTGATGCCATGGCCTTATTAACCTCTAACGCCGCCGCAAGTTTTTCTTGTAATTGCGCTACATCAGCCCGCAATGCCTCTACATCTGATGCTGCTGCGCCACCGTCCTGATCCACCTTCACTTGCTTGGCGATTTGCGCAATCAGTTCAGGTGTTAGCTGCAGCGTCTCCGCTGAAGCCTCTGCCTTCTTACTCTTTTTAGGTTTATAGACCTCTGTCAGTACTGGTATTTTGTTATCTGCCAAAATTTTCTACCTATTTAAAAACAATCATCTATTGCGTTAAACTTTCTGCATCTAAGTGTTTCACTTCGTAACCTCGGTCACGATAAAACTTATACCGCTGCCTAGCCAGCACTTTGTCTTGTTCATCCGTGCCTACAAGTTCAATAAAGTGCTTAAAACGACTAAATACGGTTAATTGATTATGTGATAGGTTAATCAAAATATCATCTTGGCACAACTGATTTTCTTGCCAGTCAATCACAATAGGCGTTGTTTTAGCCAAGGCATGTGAGGCTAACACATTGGGCAAAAAGCTGGTCTCACCTTGTTGCCAAAGGCCTTCACTATAGCCTTGCGCCGACTGCTCACTCTCCGCCATGATGGTCATCATGTTTCTTCTTGCTAACGCTCTTCGCGCTAATACCGCAATCGCCGCTTGTTTATCCGTAACATTAGAATAAAACTGTACTCGCGTCATGCTAGCTTAACTGGCGCGATTGATTAAAAAGGTCGTTAATAATGGTACCGGACGACCAGTACCGCCTTTTTGCTTACCTGATTTCCAAGCAGTGCCAGCAATATCTAAATGCGCCCAATCATACTTTTTCGCAAAGCGTGATAGGAAGCAAGCTGCAGTAATGCTGCCTGCTGGGCGGCCACCAATATTCGCCATATCAGCAAAGTTACTATCTAACTGTGGTTGGTATTCATCCCACATTGGCATATGCCATGCACGATCGTGTGCTGACTTGCCTGCGGTTAATAGCTCTTCTGCTAATGCATCTTGGTTACTGTAAACCGCTGACGCATGCTGGCCTAAAGCAATCACACAGGCACCAGTCAGCGTTGCGACATCCACCACAGCACTTGGTTTAAAGCGCTCAGCATAAGTAAGCGCATCACATAAGACTAAACGGCCTTCTGCATCTGTGTTGAGCACTTCAATGGTTTGGCCTGACATGCTGGTCACAATATCACCTGGTTTCAACGCTTTGCCACTTGGCATATTGTCGCAGGTTGGGATGATACCAACTGCGTTAATCGGCAAGTTGAGTTCGCCAAGCGACTTAAACGTCCCGAGCACACTCGCAGCACCGCACATATCGTATTTCATCTCATCCATCTCAGCGCCGCCTTTAAGCGATATACCGCCGGTATCAAATGTGATGCCTTTACCCACTAGCACTACTGGCTTGTCATCTTTCTTGCCATTTTTGTGCTGCAATACAATCAGGCGCATCGGTTCATCGCTGCCTTGGGCAACACCCAAAAATGAACCCATGCCTAATTTTTCAATTTGCGTGCGATTCATCACTTCAACTTTAAAGCCGTAGTCTTTTGCCAACTGCTTTGCTTGTTTGCCTAAGTAGGTTGGCGTGCAAACATTACCTGGCAAATTGCCTAAATCTTTTGCGAGCTTCACGCCTTCCGCAATGGCCTCACCTTGTTTCAACGCGTCTTTCGCTTCTTTTACTTCCGCTGGATCGACAAAGACTTGTACTTTTTTCAATGGTATTGCATCTGGCTTTTTCGATTTGAGCGAGTTCACTTGGTAAGTCGCATCTAAAAATACTTCAGCTATTTGCGCCACTTTTTGGCTGACTGACAAACCAGATGCCGCTAGCTCTGCTAAAAAGACTGACGCATTTTTCACAGTAGCAGGTAGTGCATCCACACTTTTACGAATAACTTTCAGATATTGCGCAGTAGAAAACTCATTTGCCTTACCAAGTCCGACTAACAGTAGTCGCTTGGCACTGATGCCATCGACATGATGTATCAGCACGCTACTCCCAAGCTGACCACGCATATCACCCGCTTTCACGACAGCAGAGATTGCTTGTGATGAGGCATCATCTAATGCCGCCGCTGCACTAGAAAGTGCACCACCATCAAATACGCCAACAATGAGACAATCAGAACGTTGTTTTTCAGGATTACCGCTTTTTATGCTAAATTCCATCTGTTAGGCCTTATACTTATATACACTAAAAATATTAATTTTATTATCCAGTGTTTTGAGCTGAAATCAAAGCGTAATATAAAAATTGAAAACATTTAAGAAATCGTTAACACATGAGCTCGTGATTACCGCGGCTGCATTATTTTCCATTCTGATTGGCATTGTCGTCGCACAACGCGCTGGCCACTTAGTCGGCGGTGCAGCAAAAGGCTGGTTCCCGAATGATGCCATCATGACCATGCTAGGCTTTAGCTTGATTAAGTTCTTGCCAATGATTTTGTCGTTAACTATTTTCCTTACTGTTTTATTGACGTTGTCACGCTGGCATCGTGATTCTGAAATGGTGGTTTGGCTATCCTCTGGCTTAGGGATCACCAAGTGGATTAAACCTATTATCCAATTTGCTACACCAGTGATTATCGTCATTGCTTTATTGAGCTTCTTTGTGATGCCGTGGGCAACGCAAAAAATTGAAGACTATCGTGTACAACTTAAATCTCGAGATGAAACAGCTAGCATCAGCCCGGGTGTGTTTAAAGAGTCAAACAATGGTGAGCGTGTTTATTTTGTTGAAGGGTTTGACGAGCTTGGCAATGTTGTTAAAAACGTTTTCATTCAATCGACCCAACATCAAAAAACAGGGATTGT
The DNA here is from genome assembly GCA_006844635.1 of Methylophilaceae bacterium. GTDB lineage: Bacteria > Pseudomonadota > Gammaproteobacteria > Burkholderiales > Methylophilaceae. The sequence goes on from SPJO01000163.1 coordinate 9,428, forward strand.
GGTCGCGGACCGTGGCAGCCGGTACCAAGCCGAAAATGGCGATAACTTTATCTTATTAGAAAAAGGCAGGCGCTATCATGGCAAACCGAATACAGCCGAAGTCTCGACAACAGAGTTTGAAAGCTATGCCATTCGCCTAGAAACCAAAGAAGTAACAAGAAAACCAGCGAAAGCAGAAACGTTAGCAACCGAGCAACTACTTACTAGCAACAATTCGGTTGATAAAGCTGAACTGCAATGGCGACTCGCGATTCCAGTTTCCGCCGTGATCCTCGTCTTGTTAGCGATTCCGATGAGCTTTGTGGATCCACGAGCCGGTCGCTCTTTAAACCTAATGTTGGCGATTTTTATATTCATCATTTACAACAATGTCTTGAGTATTTTTGAGGCTTGGATGACACAAGACAAAATCAATGCGCTGATTGGTTTGTGGCCAGTGCATATTTTATTCACATTGCTTGCAGCCTATCTATTTTATCGCCGCAACTATTTATTGCCAATCTTCCCGAAAACAGTTAGCACGATATTCCCACAAACAATACAAACTATTCGCAAGAAGCGGAAGAAACCAAGCCAGTGATGCGCACACTTAATCGCTACTTTTGGCAAGAAACTACGCTCAACATTCTATTGATCATGTTGGGTTTGATTTCTATGTTCTCATTTTTTGATTTGATTCAAGAGTTAGATAGTATTGGCAAAGGTAATTACAACATCAACAATATGCTGCTGTTCGTTTTTCTCAGCATTCCAGGCCATGTCTATGAAGTGGTGCCTGTAGCAGTGCTGATTGGGATGATGGTGAGTTTAGGTGCATTAAGCAAAAGCTCAGAACTGATTGTCATGCGAGTGAGCGGCTTATCTATTCTCGATATTGGCATTGCATTAGTCAAAGTTGGTTTAGCTTTTACGCTGCTGACTTTTCTGGTGGGCGAGCTGATCACCCCAATCAGTGAAAAAACAGCACAACGCATGCGCATCAATGCAACTGATGCTGTGGTGGCGCAAGATTTCAAATCGGGCTTATGGGTGAAAGACAATCAAAGCTTTATTAATGTTGAAAATGTATTGCCAGATGCAACGTTACTGAACATCAACATCTATGAGTTCGATGAAAACTTTAAACTCACGACGATTAGCAATGCAAAAAAAGCCGCTTACTCACAACAACGTTGGCGGCTTGATGAAGTCACGCAAACACAATTTAATTATGCTGAAAACGAAGAAAACAATACCGTAAAGACAGAGTTTTTTAACAAGGCAAACTGGGAGTCTGCCCTGAGACCAGAACTGCTCAATGTCTTGTTGATTGCACCAGAAAAAATGTCAGCTTGGAACCTCTATTCATTCATCAGTCATTTAGCCAGCAACAAACAAAACACAACTCGCTATGACGTAGCGTTATGGTCAAAAATGATTTACCCAGTGGCTTGTGTCGTCATGGTAATCTTGGCTTTACCGTTTGGCTTCTTACAGCAACGCTCTTCTAGCAACAGCTCTAAAATATTTATCGGTATCTTGCTTGGTGTGGTGTATCAAATCATGAACCGTGTTTTCATTCACCTTGGCGTACTCAATGATTGGCCACCATTAATTAGTGCAATAGCACCTACTGTGCTGTTCCTGATGGCGGGCTTGGCAATGATTATGATGATTGAACGGCGTTAAGGTTTAGTTTTAGCCGCTTGCATGATTAACCGTGTGTTTAACAAACGGTCATGTAAAAACAAACGGTCACGATCAAACAGCGGCCATAAAAAGCCAACACCCAAACATAGTATGGATAGCGTAGCGAGCACGTATCTCAATGTTGCTTGTTGCAGATTGAGTAAATGACCATCTGCATTCACTAGCTTAATTTTCCACGCTTGGGTCGCTAAAGTTTGACCCGTTTTGACCCAGCACACCACAAAATACAAGCCGGTAACACTCCATAAAATCGCTTGTAATAGCGTGCGTTTTAACTCACCTGGCAACTGATGAGTCAACATTTCAAAAAGAAAAGTGCATAATAGCCATATCGCTATCAGTGACAGCAACTCGTAGAGACCCGCCCCATAACGTTTTATTAATCCAGCATTTTGCATTCTCGCCTTAAGATTTTCGCTTTAGGGTGCTTACCCTAATCTAGAACAGATAAAAAAGCCCACTATTGTCGAATAGTGGGCGCATACCATACCTCATCCAGCTTAATCTAAGTCTGGATCGTATTCAATTTCTGCCGATTCTTTACGTAATTTCTCACGCTCTGCTTCTGGCAGCTTCTGATGCTCAGCCCATTTGTCCCTCAGTGCTTGTTTTGCCTCAGGGCTTAAACTATGAAATTTTTGGAATCGCTTACGTGCATTTTCGCGCTCGTAGGGTGTCATGCGACTCCAGCTATTTAACCGCTTTTGCACACGCTGCTGTTTTTTTGCATCCATTTTCGGATAGTCTTCAGCAATATCGAGCATTTTTTCACGCTGCCATGGGCGTAAACTATCCCACTCTTTACCCAGCGGCGCTAAGACTTGACGTTGCTGATCAGTGAGCTCTTTCCACTTTTTCTGTGGTACGTCTTTGCCCGCGGATTCTTCAATAGCGCCGATGTCTGCCATTGCGAGTGACTGTTGGTCTGCCAGTGCTTGGCCATTGATGACCAAGAGCAAACTAAAAAACCATAAAACCTTTCTAATGCTCACGTTTTTATTCCCTGAATGCGTAAAATATTTATTATCGTTATCTTATTGTTGCCACTATTATATATTGGTATGTCTATTGAGTGATGGCTCAAACCCTCTATCCACAAATGCTTCAGGCGGCAAATCAGCCCCTAATAGAAAAGCATCGCTGGTTTCTGATGTTTGGAAATTTTGCATCATGACAAAGCTCGCTATCATGGCGGCTAATACGATACCTGCAAATGCTAGACGGTGGTGATCCACCCATGCAACCCATTGGCTTAATGTGCCGTCCGTGTTCACACTGACACCTGCATTTTGTTGGTGTGCTTTAACGGCACGCGCCCTACCGTCTTCTAACTGTTTGAGCGTCCGCATGCTGAGGCGTTGGGCACGGTCATCTAACAAGCCAGCTATTTGCTTCGCTTGCGCCTCCAGTTGTTCTGGATTTTGATGATTTGTATTGTCTGTACTCATGACTTCACCCCCAAATATTCACTACTTAACCCTTGCTGCTCTAATAATGCAGCCATGGTGTGCAAGGCTCTAGAACAGTGTGTTTTAACGCTTCCCTCCGAACAGCCCATTGCCTCCGCAGTTTCAGCGACACTCAACTCTTCCCAATAACGCAGTATAAAGGCTTCTCGTTGACGAGGCGGCAGCTTTTCTATTGCCCGCTCAATCAATTGCATGGTTTGGCTGCTTTCCAGCTGACTTGATGGGGTTTCCCGCTCATCACCCACATCCATTGTTTCCAAGGGGTCCCAGCTATCATCGCCATCATCTTTATTACCAGTAAACGATGATAACAAAGTCGTCCAAACGTTTCTGACTTTTTGGCGTCGCCAGAAATCTCGCATGGTATTTTGTAGTATCCGCTGAAATAACATCGGATATTCTTTCGCTGGTTTATCCGGATATTTTTGTGCCAGCTTCAACATCGAATCTTGCACGATGTCTAACGCCACATGCTCATCTCGAACGGCATATACCGTTTGTTTAAAAGCACGCCGCTCTACCCCTTGCAAAAACGTTGATAATTCTTCTGAACTTGCCATGACCTTCTTATTAATGCATCTCCAGACGTGAGTATAACAGCATAATTTCGTCTAGCCTGCTCAACTATGCTTATACTTAATCATCACTTTTCGTTACAATCATCTTAATTAAAACAAAGGTGACAGCAATGCCTCGTATTTTATTACTGATTATTTTAGGTTGGCTACTTTATGTGGTTAGCAAGCGGTTTATCGCTAAAATTAAGCCGAATGAGCCGACGAAGACAGACGATCCAGAAGCAGAAAAGGTTGTTGCTTGCAGCCAATGTGGCGTGCATATTCCTGAAAATGAAAGTCGTTTAATTGGCGATGTAACGGTTTGCAACAACCCTAGCTGTCAGGAACAAGCAAAATAATATGTCCACGAAACAACAAGCGATGCCCGATATCCATTTGATTAAAGCGCGTTGGAACAGCTTAAAGCTATACAACGGCTACCGCATTTTGATTGCTTTAATGCTGATGCTAAGCCACTCCCCTAAGAGTGTCGAGTCATTACCAGGCAACATCCATACTTTCTTCTCCTATATTGCAGTTGGCTACCTCATATTTAGTTGCATCAGCGCAATGTTAACCTGGGTTGAGGAACCTGCACTTGAAATAAGCTTGCCGATTCAAATCATTGCAGACGTCAGCTTTATTATTTTGTTGATGTTTGTTGAAAACGCCAGCAATAGCGGCTTAGGTCTGTTGTTGATCATTGCCATTGCGGCAGCCAGTTTAATCAGTGATGGGCGACTCGCATTATTCTATGCAGCGATTGCAACGATCGGGATTTTACTCAGACAGTTTTTCATCTCTCTGGTAAGCGCGCAATCAACCGACACTTACACCTCAGCAGTGATGCTCAGCATTTCTTGTTTTGCCATTGCCTGGTTAGCACACAGCCTGGCAAAAAGAATGCAAGTCAGTGAGCAGTTGGCTTCTCAACGTAGTCTCGATTTACAAAACCTAGCACAAGTTAACGCACTGATTGCTGACAAGATGGAAGATGGTGTATTGGTGATTGATGATGATTTAGTGATTCAACATCACAATATACAAGCAGAAGCTTTCTTAAACATCGACAGTAGCGAGTGGGTCGATAAACGGCTTAATGAAGTGACGCCCGATATTGCGGAGCCTTACTTAAATTGGGTTGAAAGTGGCAGAAAAACCGTTGGTCCCAACAACCCCAATATCATTAAAGTCAATGTTGCTTCTCGCGAGCTAAGGGCGAGCTTTTTACCAATTGCGGAAGGCGACAAACAAGGCGCGGTTATTTTTATTGAAGACTGGTCGCATATGCAAACACAGTCGCATCAGGTAAAACTAGCGGCTTTAGGTCGACTCACGGCCAATATTGCCCATGAAATTCGCAACCCGCTCAGTGCTATTGGTCATGCCAACCAGCTAATGCAAGAAGATGAAGATGTGCCACCGCATAACCAGCGCATGCTACAAATCATTCAAGATAATGTACAGCGCGTAGACCAAATCATTAAAGATGTACTGGAGCTCAATCGGCGCGATCGCACTAATCAGGAAGTGGTCGACTTAGATAGCTTTATTACCGACTTTTACAATCAGTTCTGCGCTGTAGAAAATATTGAGCAAGCACACTTCACACTATCTATCGATGATAACAACAGCTCGGTTCTGTTTGACCGCCGCCATTTAAATCAAATCTTATGGAATTTATGTAAAAATGGCTGGCGCCATAGCACGCAAACTACTGGCAGTTTAAAACTCGACATTTTCATGTCGAACAAATCACAAATCGTGAACATTGAAGTAACCAATGATGGCGAACAAATCCCAGAAGAGACAGCAAACCACTTATTCGAACCTTTTTTCACCACCGAGAAAACTGGGACAGGCTTAGGGCTTTATATTGGGCGAGAGCTTGCTGAAGCCAATGGTGCCAACTTACAATATAAGCCAGCAGCAGACGGAACGAAGTTCATCATGTTAATCAAGAAAGCTATAATATAGTTATGTCAGGTCAATTCAAATGTTTAGTGGTCGATGACGAAACCGATATTCGCGAACTCGTTACACTCACGTTAGAACGCATGGATATTTATGCAGATAGTGCAGGCAACCTCGCTGATGCTAAGCATATGCTTGCCTCTAAAGCTTATGATTTATGCCTCACCGATATGCGCCTACCTGATGGCCTCGGCTTAGAGCTTGTCGAACATATTTCAGCTGAATACACAGGGTTACCTGTTGCTGTGATTACTGCTTATGGTAGCGCTGACAATGCGGTATCTGCTCTCAAGGCAGGTGCTTTTGATTACCTAACCAAACCCATTTCGCTTAAACAGTTACGCCCATTAGTTGAATCGGCCTTAAAGTTATCAAGCTCTGATGCAGATGAAACAAAAAACACATCCGACTTAATCGGCGACTCGCCAGTGATTAATCAGGTCCGTAAGATGATTGAAAAATTGGCACGAAGCCAAGCACCTGTGTATATCAGCGGTGAATCTGGGAGTGGTAAAGAGTTAGCAGCGCGCTTAATCCACAAAAACAGCTCACGCCGAGAACAATCATTTGTAGCCGTCAACTGTGGTGCGATTCCTGAAAACTTAATGGAAAGCGAATTTTTTGGCTATAAAAAAGGCGCTTTTACTGGTGCGGCACAAGACACCCCGGGTTTATTCCAAGCAGCTAATGGTGGCACCTTGTTCCTTGATGAGGTCGCAGACTTGCCGCTGCCCATGCAGGTGAAACTGCTGCGCGCTATTCAAGAAAAGAAGGTACGTACGGTTGGTGGTACGACAGAAGAAGCCGTGAATGTCCGCATTATTAGCGCGACCCATAAGAACCTTACTGAGATGATGGCGGAAGGGTTATTCAGACAAGATTTATATTATCGATTAAATGTGATTCAGCTCAAAATGCCAGCACTGCGTGACCATCCAGAAGATATTCCGGCGCTGACACAAAAGCTGTTAGAAAAACAGTGCGATAGCTTATCGATGCCTGTGCCAACGATAGACGATGAAGCTAACAAGCTGATTGCCTCATTGCCTTTCACTGGTAATGTCCGTGAGTTAGAGAATATGCTCGAACGAGCACTGGCTTTATGCGATGGTGAAACAATTCGCGCTGATGATTTGTTGATGGACCAAGAAGCTAGCGCAGTGACTGCTAACCTCCCTAGTGAGTTTGAAGCTAGCGAAAGCTCTGATGTTAGTTTATCTGACTATTTAGAAGATATTGAGAAACGTGAAATTCTGAAAGCATTAGAAAAAACCAATAACAACAAAACCGCAGCTGCGAAGTTATTGGGGGTTAGTTTTAGAACCTTACGTTACCGTTTGAGTAAGCTGGGCTTATCAAAAGATGATAGTGCGGAAACGGATGATGAAGCGTCAAAAGAAGACGCTTAAACCCAGCATTACCTAACTACCTTCCACTGCATGAAAACACCAACCTCTCAAACACTGACGCTCGACACACAAGGCTATACCAAACATGCAATGCAAATTGCGTCACCAAATTTTGATGACCGCCCAGATAACTGCGCGGTCGATATGATTGTCATTCACAATATCAGCTTGCCGCCAAAACAGTATGGTGGCAACGGCATTATTGAACTCTTTACCAACTGCCTAAACCCAAAAGAACACCCTTATTATGCCGAAATTCATACAGCGACTGTCTCTTCTCATTTCTTGATACGTCGAGATGGCGCCTTGATTCAATTTGTATCCTGCAGCAAACGCGCGTGGCATGCAGGCGTGTCACATTGGCAAGGTAGGGAACGATGCAATGACTTCTCTGTCGGAATAGAGTTAGAAGGTTGTGACTTTGAAGCATTTGAGCATGCGCAATATAAAACACTTAATTCACTGATACAATCTTTAAAAATAAACTACCCCATACAACATATTGTTGGTCATTCCGATATAGCGCCTGGGCGTAAAACTGACCCTGGCCCTTTTTTTGATTGGGATAAAGTGACTGACAAAGAAAATTAACCATGATGCAGAAATACCTTCTATCTATTCTCATGATTGCGAGCGCAATGCTGATGAGCGCGTGCGGCAGTGAAGATGCAAGCGCTCAGAAAGAAAAGCGCATCAGAAGTACTCTCGTAACTGTAACGGCTATTCAGAATCAAGCGATTGAGGTCAGAGAATCATCTGTCGGTTCGCTAGAGGGCCTCGTCAACCCAACGCTTGCGGCAGAGATGGCAGCACGCGTCATGAAAATGCATGTGGACACAGGTCAAGCCGTTAAAAAAGGTCAGTTAATTGCGACATTAGATGCGACGGATTACACCATGCAACGCAATGAAGCACGCGCGGAGGTTGCCCGCTTACAAGCTTTATTAGACAATCAATCTAAAACGGTGGCCCGCAACCAGGCTTTAGTCGACAAAAACTTTATTTCGCAAAATGCTGTTGATAATGATCGCGCTCAAGAGAATGTCTTCAAGCAACAATTAAAAGCCGCCAAAGCACGTGTTGCGAGCATTAATCATGACCGTAGCAAGTCTAAAATATTTGCGCCTGTGGATGGAATTATCGAAAGCAAGCCCGTTGATACTGGGGATTATTTGCGCACTGGCGATCCAATCGTGCAAATCGTTTCTAAGCAGTCGTTGCGTGCGCACTTGCCATTCCCTGAGCGCATTGGCCCCAAACTCAAACCAGGCTTAACCGTTCGTCTCAACACCCCTACCAGTGACACAACCATTGAAACGGTGGTTCAAGAAATCAAGCCACAAATATCGGCTGGCAGCCGCTCGATTGACGTGATTGCTGACGTCAATGGTGCTGAAGGCTGGCAGCCGGGTGCGACCGTCACAGGCACGGTCGTTGTGGGCGAACTCCCTGCTGCCATTATGGTGCCTGAACAAAGCCTGGTGCTTCGCCCAGCGGGAGAAGTGGTTTATGTTGTCCGTGACGACAAGGCACATCAAGCAATTGTTACAACCGGCTTAAGGCAGAACGGCATGATTGAGATTTTATCCGGGCTCAGCGCGAATGATACCGTTGTCGTCGACGGCGCAGGTTTCTTAACGGATCAAGCACCTGTAGAAATCAAAAAAGATGACGCTGCCTGAGTTCTCGATTAAACGCCATGTGTTGACGTTTATGTTGTCGGCAGTGATTATGCTGTTCGGCTTAATCGCCTACCAGCGCATAGGGGTCGACCGCATTCCTTCCGTTGACTTCCCGGTCATTAACATCACGACCACTTTGCGTGGCGCTTCAGCAGATGTGGTCGACACGAGCGTGACCAGTGTCATTGAATCAGCCGTCAACACCACGCCTGGCATCGAGCACATTCGATCGAGCTCATCTCCCGGTGCTTCAGTGGTTGGCATTGTGTTTAACCTTGATAAAAATATTGATGTTGCGTTTAACGAGGTGCAAGCCAAAATCAGCCAAATACAACGCCGCTTGCCGGATGATGCCGATCCGCCAACCATTTGGAAAGTAGATGCTGATGCGCGACCAATTATTTGGATTGCGCTCACTGGCGACCGCACGATTCAACAGTTAAATCTATATGCCAAAAATGTCATCAAAAAGAAGTTTGAAACCATCAATGGTGTAGGCGAAGTCCGTTTCGGCGGTAAGCGTGACCGCGTTATTCGCATCGTATTGTCGCCAGAAAAAATGGCTGCCTATAAATTAGGAGCAAATGATTTAATCACGGCGTTTGACCGAGAACATATCAAACTATCAGGTGGTTTCTTAGTTGGCAAAAATGCTGAACAATTAGTCAAAGTCGATTTGGAGTTCCACAAGTTATCAGATTTAGAAAACATGGTGGTCAATGTCAAAGATGGCAACCCTATTTATTTAAAAGACGTTGCTACCGTTGAAGACGGGTTAAATGATAGGCGTCAAGTTGCACGTTATAACGGACAACCAACCGTCAGTATTGGCATTGTTAAAATCGCCAATACCAATACCGTTAAAATCATTAAAGAGGTAAAGAAAAAACTGGATGAGGAAATTCGCCCTAGCCTGCCACCTGGCATGGCCTTAAACATCTCAACCAATGACTCCATCTTCATCAACCAAATTGTCGCGTCACTACAAGAACATTTAGTAGAAGGTACGCTATTCGCAGCATTGATCGTGCTTATTTTTATGCGTTCATTCAGTTCAACACTGATGATTTGTTTAGAGATTCCAGTATCACTGCTTGGCGCGATTGCCGTGATGTATTTTGCTGGCTACACCTTTAACAGCATGACCTTGCTAGCACTGCTATTGCTCATTGGCGTCGTCGTCGATGATGCCATTGTCGTGCGTGAAAGTATCTTGCGACATATGTCAGGCGAAGTGGGTAACGCACTTACCGATGAAGAGTTAAAGAACCCAACCATTGTCGACCGCTTCCGCAACATGACAACAATCAAGGGGAGTAATGAAGTGGTGTTTGCCGTATTTGCCTCTTCTGCAGCCTTGGTCTGTATTTTTGCCCCTGTGATTTTCATGGAAGGCATTGTCGGTATGTTTTTCGAATCATTTGCAGTGGTCGTGACTTTTGGGGTCATTATTTCTTTACTGGTATCTCTCACTCTCACGCCCATGCTGTGCTCACGTTACCTCAGCGTGAGACAAGGCGAAAACAAGGTGTATACACACATTGCCAACACATTGGGCAAACTAGATACCTTTTATAAAAAGGTGCTTGCAATCACAC
>SPJO01000089.1 GCA_006844635.1 Methylophilaceae bacterium
CAGATAATGTCACCGCCACATCCGCCACAGGCACTTGCCATGGGCCGACCATTTGCTCACGCGCCACCAACCCAGTCACAGAACGATCACCAATGGTGATCAAAAACGTTTTATCCGCCACACCCGGCAATCTCAAAACACGCTCGGCTGCATCTTTGAGGTCGATGTCTTGCGTATCAAATGCGGTTAGATTCTTTGCCTTGGTCGCCACATCACGTGTCATCTTGGGTGGCTTGCCTAACAACACAGACATTTCCATGTCTACTGGCTTGTTCTCAAAATGCGTGTCTTCCACCGTTAAATGACGATCTTCAGTCGCCACACCAACCACGGCAAACGGACAACGTTCACGTATACACATCGCCTCAAAACGCGGCAAGTCTTCTTGCAAAATCGCCATCACATAGCGCTCTTGCGCTTCATTACTCCAAATCTCGCGCGGGCTCATGCCAGGCTCTTCATTGTTCACATCGCGCAGCTGAAACACCGCGCCAACCTCTGCATCATTCACCAACTCTGGGAAAGCATTTGAAATACCACCCGCGCCCACATCATGAATACTCAAAATCGGGTTGTCATCTCCCAACTGCCAGCACCGATCAATCACCTCTTGTGCACGACGCTCTAATTCAGGATTACCACGTTGCACTGAATCGAAGTCCAAATTTTCAGTATTCGCACCAGTGTCCATGCTCGACGCAGCGCCACCGCCCAAACCAATCAACATCGCAGGTCCACCCAGTTGTACCAAGGCGGCACCAT
>SPJO01000088.1 GCA_006844635.1 Methylophilaceae bacterium
ATAAACGGTGACCAGTAGTTTTTCTGTTGGTAGCTTATAAACTTCAGTAAGCAATTCCCAAGCATATTGAATGGCATCTTTTTTGAAGTAATCGCCAAAGCTGAAATTGCCGAGCATTTCGAAGAAGGTGTGATGGCGTGCGGTGTAACCCACATTTTCTAAATCATTATGCTTACCGCCAGCACGTACACATTTTTGGCTTGTGGTCGCACGAGTATAAGCGCGTTTATCAAAGCCTAAAAACACATCTTTAAACTGGTTCATGCCCGCATTGGTAAAGAGTAGGGTAGGGTCTTCATGCGGGACTAGAGACGCTGACGCCACAGCGGTATGGCCTTTTGAGACAAAAAAGTCTAGAAAGGCTTTGCGAATCTCGTTGCTGCTTGGATTGTTGCTTAATGTAATCGTCATGTTTTAATCGTTATCGTCTTCTGCTGCATTGAGTACTTGTTTAATTGTGTCAAAACTAAAGCCGCGGCTTTGTAAAAAGCGGGCTTGTTTAGCCCATTCGTTACGATTGCTTGCGGCTTGTTTAAATTTCTTACGCCATACTGCAGTGGCGTTTTCTAGTTCATGTTCCTGTATATCAGCGACTGCATCGGCAATGAGGTCATCTGATATCCCCTTTTCACGCAATTCATTGGCGACTTTTGCACTGCCAAACTTTGCTTTTCTTGCACGCACGACTTGTTCGGTAAATCGCGCATCTGATAACCAGCCTCGTTCGCTAAAGTCTTCAATTAAGGCTGGGATGTCATCAG
>SPJO01000087.1 GCA_006844635.1 Methylophilaceae bacterium
AACTTTAACCAAGTAGCCTTGTGCTTCAAGATCAGCCACCACTTGTTTACGCGCTGCAAAGCGTTCTAAGCCTTGGTATTGTTCTGGCGCCTCTTCATTAACAAAACCTTCAAGGTTCAAAATGCCAATCATCGGCAAGTTGTGTCGTTGGCCAACGGCATAATCGTTAAAGTCATGCGCTGGCGTTACTTTCACACAACCTGTCCCAAATTCTTTATCGACATAGTCATCAGCGATAATCGGAATTTCACGGTCGCACAATGGCAAATTAACTGTTTTACCAATCAAATGTTGATAGCGCTCATCATCAGGGTGCACCATCACCGCAACATCGCCTAGCATCGTTTCTGGTCGTGTTGTGGCAACCGTTAATTGCCCAGAACCATCGGCAATCGGGTAGTTGATGTGCCACATCGAACCATCTTCTTCCTCTTGCACCACTTCTAAATCTGAAACAGCTGTACCCAGTTTCACATCCCAGTTTACCAGTCGTTTACCACGGTAAATCAAGCCTTCGTTATAGAGGCGCACAAAGGTTTCGGTGACGGTTTTATTGAGTGCGGGGTCCATGGTGAAGCGCTCGCGCGACCAGTCAGGGGATGTGCCCAAACGGCGCATTTGCTGCGTAATGGCACCGCCTGATTGCTCCTTCCACTCCCAGACTTTGTCTAAGAATTTCTCGCGGCCTAAATCATGACGAGACACGCCCTTTGCATCAAGCTGACGTTCCACCACAATTTGTGTCGCGATGCCAGCATG
>SPJO01000092.1 GCA_006844635.1 Methylophilaceae bacterium
GTGCCGATGCCTTTGTTTGTCCATAAGGAAACTGGAGAATTGCATCCGCAAACGGCGTCTTTGTTAGAAGAAGCTTGTTTGCTGGTTGAGGAAACGGGTGTAGAAGCTTGGTTCTCATTAGACGTCGATGCATTTTTAGCAAAACATGCACCTGATGGCGCAGAACAATATAAAAAAGTAACCGATACATTGGACGTATGGTTCGATTCTGGCACCACGCATGCCGCTGTGTTAAATCGTCGTGATGAGTTGACTAAGCCTGCTGACTTATATTTAGAAGGCTCTGACCAACACCGGGGTTGGTTCCAGTCTAGCTTGCTCACTGGCTGTGCGATTGATGGGCGTGCACCGTATGATGCTTTGCTGACACATGGCTTTGTCGTCGATGGCAAAGGTTACAAAATGAGTAAGTCCAAAGGCAATGTGGTGGCGCCGCAAAAGGTGATGGACACTTATGGCGCTGACATTTTAAGGCTATGGGTGGCGAGTACGGATTACTCTGGCGAGCTGACGATTTCTGATGAGATTCTCAAACGGGTTGCCGATAGTTATCGTAAGATTCGCAATACCTTACGTTTCTTGTTAGCCAATGTGGATGACTTTGATGTGCAAACACAAGCGGTTGCCTACGATGATTTGCTAGAGATTGATCGTTATGCCTTAGGTATGTTGACTGACTTGTCTAACACTTGTAAAGCGGCTTACGACAGTTATGAGTTGCATAAGGTTGGGCAAGCTTTACAACATTTCTGTG
>SPJO01000091.1 GCA_006844635.1 Methylophilaceae bacterium
TAAGCTTGCAGAAGCATTAGACACCTACATTCCTGAGCCAGAGCGTGCGATTGATGGCGCATTCTTGATGCCAGTTGAAGACGTATTCTCAATTTCAGGTCGCGGTACAGTTGTGACTGGTCGTGTTGAGCGCGGCATCATCACTGTTGGTGACGAGATTGAGATTGTTGGTATTAAAGCGACACAAGCAACAACCTGTACAGGTGTTGAGATGTTCCGTAAATTGCTAGACCAAGGTCAAGCAGGCGACAACGTTGGTGTATTGCTTCGTGGTACTAAGCGTGAAGAAGTGGAGCGTGGTCAAGTGTTAGCGAAAGCAGGCACCATCACACCGCATACGAAATTCACAGCAGAGATTTATGTATTAGGTAAAGATGAAGGTGGTCGTCATACACCATTCTTCCAAGGTTACCGTCCACAGTTTTACTTCCGTACAACTGATGTGACAGGTGCTGTTGAATTACCTGCAGGAACAGAGATGGTGATGCCTGGAGATAACGTATCAATTACGGTAGAACTGATTGCACCGATTGCGATGGAAGAAGGCTTACGCTTTGCGATTCGTGAAGGTGGCCGTACTGTTGGTGCTGGCGTCGTCGCTAAGATTGTTGAATAGTAAGTAGTTATTTAAATAACGGCAGACATAAGTCTGCCGTTTCGCTCTTTATAAGGAAAAAACATGGCAGCTCAAAAAATTCGTATCCGCTTGAAAGCGTTTGACTATCGCTTGATTGATCAATCAGCACAAGAG
>SPJO01000090.1 GCA_006844635.1 Methylophilaceae bacterium
GATAAACGATCTAAAAACAGCGTGCGGTTAGGTAGTTTTGTGAGTTGGTCAAAGTGTGCAAGCTGAAACAAGTGGTTCTGTTTGCGTACCGTAATTTCATTCAGTAAATCTAAGCCATTGGCAATGCCTAAGTATCGCCCGTTTTCTGTCGCGATAAAGCCGTTCACCATGTGCTGCATCCCGGCACCAATGATGATTCTCGCGACATCATCAACGGCGGTTGCTTTATCGATAATCAGTGGAGATTTGTTCATAAACTCCGCAATGCTTTTTTTGCCGAACAACTCCTTTGCATAGGGTTGTACAAACAGCTCTACAAAAGAATTGCGTTCAATAATGCCTGTAGGCTCGCTTTTTTCATTTACAACTGGGATTGCAAATAGTGAGGGATTTTTCTGAAAAAAATTTAAAGCATGCAAGCATTTTTCTTTGTCGATAATAGGTGGTGTTTCTTTGATTAGCCCGACGATTGTTGGGTTGTCTTGTTCTGGTAGTGGAAAAGTAAAAGCTTGGTCCATATCCGTAGTGTTGTTGGATTTGAATGCTTCTACTTCCGTCAGCATCGTAGAGATTTTTGACTCAGTTAAACGGCTTTTTACCTTAGGGATTTTGTTTGCAGTTGCAGTTTTCATTGTTCATGTTTCGCAGGAGGCTTGCTAAAAGTATCGACAGTTATTGACTCAAATATAGGGCTATTGTATGAAGATTATGTGACAGAATTAAGTAAAAATGATGAGAAGTGATAGGT
>SPJO01000086.1 GCA_006844635.1 Methylophilaceae bacterium
GCTTTGTCTTTGGCTTTAGGTGCGCGAAATGAAGGCGAAGTCATTCGTAGCGGCTGCGATAAGGCGGATATTAGTGTAACAGTTGATATTAGCAATAATGCGCAAGCACAAGCATGGTTGGCAGAGCATGAAATAGATGATGCGGATGACTTGATTTTGCGTCGCGTTATCTACAGTGATGGCCGTAGTCGTGGCTTTATTAATGGTGCGGCGGCAACGGTTGGGCAGTTAAAGGCGATAGGCGAATATCTCGTTGATATCTATAGCCAAAATGCACATCACTCATTGTTGAATGCCAATACCCAACGCCAGATATTAGATGCGTTTTCAGGTAGTGAGGCCTTGGCTAAACAAGTGGCAGAGCAATATAAAGCTTGGCACCAATTGTATATGCAGCAAGCCGAGATTGAAAAAAATGCTGAAGCATATGCGGATGAGCTCGCTGAATTACGGGATAAGGTTAGAGAATTAGAGCAGCTAGGCTTTGCCAGCGAAGAATGGCAAGCGTTACAACTCGAGCATAGCCGTCTGAGTAATAGTGCCGAACTTATTACTGGTGTGGAAGAATGCTTACACTTGGCGAGTGAGGGAGAGCCTGATGCACTTTCAATGCTGAGCCACATACAGCAGAAACTAGTTGGATTGGTCGAGTTGGATAGTGAATTAAAAGAGGCTTCTGAGACTATTGATTCTGCTGTGATTCAACTGCAAGAAGCACAACGCAGTTTAAGCCGTTATTTACAGCAG
>SPJO01000085.1 GCA_006844635.1 Methylophilaceae bacterium
AGAAGCGGAACGTGAGCAAATCTTGGAAGATTTCCTAGCGCGTGATGAAACGATGGTGACAGGCGTCATTAAACGAATGGAAAAAGGGAATGCACATATTGAGGTTGGTAGACTAGAGTGTATCCTGCCACGTGAATCAATGATTCCAAAAGAAAACCTGCGCGTTGGCGACCGTGTCCGTGCCAATATGTCTCGCATCGAAAGAGGAGGCCGTGGCCCGCAATTAATTTTGTCACGTATCGCGCCAGATTTCTTGAAGCGCTTGTTCGAGCTTGAAGTGCCAGAAATTGAAGAAGGCTTGTTAGAAATTCGCTCAGCTGCACGTGATCCAGGCTTGCGTTCAAAAATTGCAGTTAAAGCGAATGATCAACGGTTAGATCCTGTTGGTACATGTGTCGGTATGCGTGGTTCACGCGTGCAAGCAGTCACAGGCGAATTAGCAGGAGAGCGTGTTGATATTGTTCTATGGAGCATGGAGCCTGCACAGTTTGTTATTAATGCCATGGCGCCAGCTGAAGTGTCTAGTATCGTCGTCAATGAAGATACACATAGCATGGATGTCGTTGTTGATGAAGAGCAGCTTGCGCTGGCGATTGGCAGGAGTGGACAAAACGTTCGTCTGGCATCAGAGCTGACTGGTTGGACGCTGAATATCTTGACGGAAGAAGAAGCTGAGCAGAAAAATCAAGATGAATATGCGAATGTGAGCCAATTATTCATGGGTAAACTGGACGTTGATGAAGAGGT
>SPJO01000164.1 GCA_006844635.1 Methylophilaceae bacterium
TGACGCATCGCGTGCCTATCAAGGTAACCCTAAGCGCTATGGTAAAAACAATGACCCAATCAAAGGTAAAAGAATTGGTGGTGTCAATGTATTCGGTGGTGGTATCGCGCTATACAACGAATGGGGTGAAAAAGTTGGTGCAATTGGTGTTTCAGGTGATACATCATGTGCAGATCACGCTAATGCATGGAGAATTCGTGCGGATTTAGGATTGGATAATACGCCAGAAACTGGTGATTTTGAGAAGCTAACAATCGCAAGTGAATACCCTAATCTTGGCGATCACCCAGCATGTTTCAATGATGGGCCTTCTAATACAGCAGAACACGGTTTTGTTGAATAGAGCGTAAGTATTGATGCAGTAAAACGACAAACCCCCATATGCTGGGGGTTTGTCTTGTGTAATTTAGGTAAGTGCACTATAAATACAACTTCTTTTTATAGTTAATAGTTAAATTTGGTACCCATATGAATAAGAGTAGAGGCTTTACCCTATTAGAATTGCTAGTTGTGATGGTCATTATTGGTTTGCTAGCGGGTTACGTTGGGCCAAAGTACTTTAATAAGTTGGGCGAATCGCAAGTGCAAGCGGCAAAGTCGCAAATGAATGCTTTCAGTAAAGCGTTAGACGTCTATCGGTTAGATAATGGAGCATACCCTGATCAGCAAGCTGGGTTAAATGCTTTAATCGTTGCGCCACAGTCAGGTAGCGCTAAGTGGAAGGGCCCGTATTTAAAGAAAACAATTCCGAATGACCCATGGGATAACCCCTATATTTACCGTGTACCAGGTGCAAATGCAGAGTTTGACTTAATCTCGTATGGTGCTGACGGCAGAGCTGGTGGCAAAGGTGATAATGCCGATATTATTGAGAATCCCTAACAAGGTCGTTAGCAATGTTATTCTCAATGCGAGTCTTACGTGATGGACATTCTCCCCAGCAATTAAAGCTAGAGGCGGCGAGTCTTTTAGATGCGCGGCTACAAGCTGAGCAGCAAGGGTTTAAAGTACTGCAAGTTAAATCCAGCGCAACATCCTTAAGAAAACAAAAGACGCCTTTTCCGTTAACTTTGTTTTGCCAAGAGTTTCGAGTGCTGCTTGAGGCAGGGCTATCCATGACGGAAGCACTAGACACCTTAGCGCAAAAAGAAACTAACCCTATTAACCAATCACATTTGCAGCAATTGTTAAGTAGTATTGAAGAAGGTCAAACTTTATCGCAAGCGATGGCCTTACATACAAACATTTTTCCAAGCTTGTTAATTGCTTCTGTAAAAACGGCAGAAACAACAGGCAACCTACCTGAAGCGCTACTCCGCTATAACCAATATAGCGAAAATGTGGATTTGTTAAAAAAACGTATTGTTAGCGCTTCTATTTACCCAGCAATTGTCGTGAGTTTTGGTGTATTGGTATTTCTTTTCTTAATGATATTTGTCATCCCGAAATTTAGTAATATTTATGAGTCTCAGCTTAGTCACGACGCAGGAAGCGCTAGTTTTATTTTAGCGCTTGGTAGTTTTTCTGAGCGTTATGCATTGCATGTTGTCGTTGGCTTAGTTGGTGTTGTGTTGTTAGCCGTATGGGCTATTTCACAACCTAATATTCGCGCTAAACTGAATAGCTTGCTTTGGCGGTTGCCTTATCTGGGTGATAAGTTGAGAATTTATCACCTTTCAAGATTTTACCGTACCTTTGCTATGCTGCTTAAAAGCGGTATGACAGTCAGTGCTGGCTTGACGATGGTGAGTGGAATGTTGGGGGCCGGCTTGGAGAGTAGCTTGCTTAAAGCGAAGCAGTTGATTGGTGAAGGTAAAACATTTACGGAAGCATTGGAAAAAAGTGATTTAACGACGCCCGTTGCAATGCGTTTGTTTCGGGTGGGTGAAAAAACGGGAACGCTGGAGAATATGATGGAACATGCGGCAAGTTTTCATGAAGATCAGATGATCCGTTGGGTAGATAAGGTGACGAAGGTCTTTGAACCTGCTTTAATGGCCGTCATTGGTATTTTAATTGGTGGGTTGGTGCTGATGATGTACTTACCTATTTTCGACTTAGCTAGTGGCATACAATAAACTTTAAACTAATAAACGTAACGGATGACAACACACTTAATAAATAGTGAATTGATACAAAAAGCAGCGCAGCAAGCTAGCCAAGAAGGCCGGCGTGCAATTGAGTTGCTTGAAGAGTTGTCAGGAATGGATGCACTTACATTTACCGAACAACTAGCACATAGTCATCACTATGCATTGATACAGCTTAATGAAATGATGCAGTTAGCGCCAGCATTCGAACATATTTCATTTTCGGAAAGTCTTCAGCGAGAATGTGTACTGTTACGAGACGAGCAACAATTAGTATTTGTCTTTGCTGATACGTTTAACCAATCGATTACTTCTTGGGCAACTGAGCGTATTCCTGCATCCTATACGATTCGCTTAGCGCATCATGATGATATCTCAGCTTATCTAGCGCAACACGAAGATGCAACACGAACGGTGGACGCGGCAATTTCCAATGTTGATACGAGCGCAGAGTTAGAGGTGTCGATAGAAGAGCTCTCACTCAATATGATTGAGGGTGACGTTAGCCCTGTGATCAAATTAGTGCGCTCTACTTTGTTTGATGCACTAAAGGCGGATGCCAGTGATATCCACTTGGAAACACAGCCGCAAGGGTTGGCAATTAAGTATAGGCTTGATGGGGTGCTCACTCAGATGGGTACTGTTGGCGAAGTGAGCTTAGCAGAGCAGGTGATCTCACGCATTAAAGTGATGTCAGAGCTTGATATTACAGAGCAGCGTGTGCCGCAAGATGGTCGGTTTAGGGCTGTGTATCGTGGCCGTGACGTGGATTTTCGTGTCTCAGTCATGCCTAGTATTCACGGTGAAGATGTTGTGATACGTGTGCTTGATAAGCAAACGTTGGCCGAGCAAGCCGATGGGTTAAGTTTGGACGTGCTGGGTTTTGATGAGCAAGCCAAAAAACAAATGCGCGGTCAGTTCGCCATGCCTTACGGGATGATCCTAGTGACTGGCCCAACAGGTAGCGGTAAAACGACAAGCCTGTATGCTGCTATCAGCGAAATTAATCATGGTAATGACAAGATAATTACCATTGAAGATCCTGTGGAATACCAATTACCAAGTGTGTTGCAAATTCCAGTGAATGAGAAAAAAGGGCTGACTTTTGCACGTGGTTTACGTTCGATTCTGCGCCACGACCCCGATAAGATTATGGTGGGTGAGATTCGAGATGCTGAGACTGCGCAAATTGCTGTGCAATCTGCACTGACGGGTCACTTAGTGTTTACCAGTGTGCATGCGAATAATGCGTTTGATGTTATCGGTCGTTTTTTAAATATGGGCGTTGACCCCTATAGCTTTGTGTCAGCACTTAATATTGTGGTGGCACAACGGCTGTTGCGGGTTGTGTGCTCGCAGTGCGCCGAACCAGCACAGAATACGGACTTCCCAAATATTAAAATTCCAGCGAGCGCAACCTTAAAGCAGGGTAAGGGTTGTGGAGCATGTCGAGGAACAGGGTTTAAAGGGCGTCATGCTGTAGCGGAAATCTTACATTTTGACGATATCTTACGTGAGCTTATTGCTAACAGAGCTTCGATTAGAGAGATAAAAGCACATGCAGTAAGCAAAGGTACAAAGTTCTTACACGATGCTGCGTTAGAAATGGCTTTTGCCGGAAAAACGACTTTAGAGGAGGTGCACCGTGTTGCTCCCAAGGTTTAAGAAAACAGTGTTAGCTATTGCGGAGGATGGTATTGCACTGCGAGATGCGGGAAGCCCAACGCGGGCTTTGTCTAAAGTGGAACAGGAACTAGACAACCAAACTATTTTAGACGCATTGCACGAGCATCAAAGCATGCTGAAAGGCAAATCAGTTAATTTGGTGTTAGCGAATACTTTTGTACGGTTTATCGTGCTGCCTTGGCAAAGTGGGTTATATTCACGTAACGATTGGGATGCATTAGCTAATCATGCATTTCGAGAGCAGTACGGTGCGATAGCCGATCAATGGAAAATTAGAACGAGCCTTAATGGTTTTGGTGAAAATGTTGTTGCTACTGCGATTGATTCAACATTGTATGATGGTCTAGTTAATGCTGCTAAGCAGCATGGTTATGCTTGGCAGTCGATAGAGCCAGTCGCGATGCGTTTACTCAATCAAGCTAAGCGAGATTATCTGGGGACTTTGATTGTTGAGCCAGAGCACCTGATGTTATGTGAAACATCACAAGCAGAGTTTAAGCATTTCTCAGTCATGTCACCACCTGCAGGTCAAGAGGCAGAGTTTGCATCGCAAATGTTAGCGAGATGGCAATTACAGTTACCTACTTCTTTACAATCAAATCCATTAGCCATTCATGTGTCAGGCAAACTAAAAGAAAGCTGGGGTCAGGAGTTTGAAGATATGCGTGGTAAATTAAATTTGACGATGCTGATGGCCAAGCAACAACATCAAACCCATGCAGGTTGGTTAACGACGATTTAGATGATGAGAAACTTAGATTTAGATTATGCAGTCATAGCACGTCCGTATCCATTCTGGATGCGGTTAGCATTGTTGTTGTTAGCCATAGCATCGATTGTTATGTTGGTTTCATATTATCAATCACTTACAGCGGAAATGAATACTTATCAAGCGGGTATTACTGATAGCCAGTTTCAAGAGCCTGTAGCAGGTAACGACCCTGTAGTGAATGAAGCAATGAGCCATGCGATAAAGACTCAGCATGACTTAAGCTACCCATGGTTGTCACTATTTTCGAGTTTAGAGGCGGTTAAACAGTCGCATAAGCATATTGACCTATTAAATGTTATTCCCAATAAAGCTAAGTCGGAATTGCGCTTGGAAGGAGAGGCCAAGAGCTTTGATCAAATAACTCATTTTCTAAATGACTTGAAAACGGATAAAGCTTTTGAGGATGCGGTGCTCATAAACCAGTACTTAGTAGAGCCAGATTCATTAAGAGAAAATAATGGTCAGCCACTATACACATTCAACTTGTTACTGAAATGGCGGATAAAGTAATGGGTAATACGATGGTGGCGACGTTGCAATGGCACTTATACCGAGCTTTTGAAAGGCTAGGATATATCGGCAATTTAGCTATTGCCTTGTTTGGTTTGCTTATTATTGCTTATTTTTCTTTCGTAAGGCCGTTGTCTCTATCACTAGATGAGGCGAAGTCATTGTCTATTGAGCAGCCCAATCAGATACAACAAACGGCCATGACCGAGGAAGAGGAGTTGAAGGCTTTTCAACATGCGCTACCATCTGTTGCTAACCGTGCCAGCAAGATTCAGTCGTTCATGGATATCGCAATAGCCGAAGATTTGCAGCCAAATGAGGTTGCCTATAAGACAGAAGATAACGCTGGTGATCTGTTGAGTCATTATCATGTTGAATTTAGTTTGTATGCGCCATACCCAGATATTCAGCGTTTCCTTAGCTTGTCCTTGCACCAGTTGAACTATGTGTCGATAGAAAACATCAGTTTTAACCGGGAAAGCGTAAAAGATGAGAATGTTGAGGCGCGGATTCATCTCGTCTTTCACTTTAACAAATTGGCAAAACAAGCCGCGTTAACGACAGGTGAAGCGTTATGAGTTTAAGCCGTTCTCAAATCGTATTGTCCTTAGCGGCTATTGTGACGCTTGGACTTACTTGGCAAACTTACCAAGATGAAACCAGGGTAGAAATGGTCTTGCCAACAAGAGTCTTATCTGAGGGGCCGAGCCATACAGAGTCTACTGAGGGCCATGCGAGCTTGATGCTTCCTGATAGAGTGCTAACTCCGCTAACGGCTGACTTATTTGCTAGGCAATATGTAAAACCAAAAGTCTACAAGAAACGAGTCTATCGGAAACCGCCACCTAGGAAAAAGACTATTCCGCCATTACCTTTTAAGTATGTAGGGCGTTGGCAGGATAAAGATAATCAGGCCATTATGCTAGACCACCGAGGTGAAATGCTGGTCGTTAAACAGGGTGATGTGGTTGCTAACCGGTATAAGGTTGAATCTATTGATGAATCAGCAGGACGGATTCAAATTCAGTTTTTAGAAATGTCATTAAATAAAACACAAACATTGCAAGCGAGGGTGGGAAAACCATGAGTGGAAAATGGGCTAGACAAACAAAACCTTTCAACAAAGAAACAAGCGTAAAAAAAACAGCCAGCAGCTTGCTGATGGCCTTGTTTTTCGTACACTTAAGTGGGTGCCAAACTAACCCGGCTTTACAGGAAAACCCGCATGTAGACGGGCTGTTAGAAAACCCAACTAAAGCGACAGAGGTTGATGAGAAAATAGCGAATGTTAATCAGCGAGATGCGACGATTAAAGATTTGCTTGCGCATGCAAGGTTGGCATGGGAAGAAGAAGACTTCGTGAAACTGGAAGATCTTTACGCTCGTTTAGAAGAGTTTGATCCGGGGAACCTAAGAGCAAAACAAGGACTTTCTCGTATTAAAGCTGCAAAAAAACACCAAAGACTCATTGAGGAAGCTAAAGCCTTAATGAACGGGTCCGATGCAGATCAAAAATTGGCAATGGAAAAATTGCATACAGTGCTGTTAGAAAACGCACACCATAGTAAAGCGCAACTTTTGTATAACAGTCTATTGCAAATGCAAGAAGATAAAAGACAAGCGAAACTGAAGTCTAAATTAACATTTAACGACCCTGTTACGATGGAGTTTCGAGACGTCGATATTAAAAAGATTTTTGAGGCACTATCAAAAACGACCAACATCAACTTTATTCTCGATAAAGGCATGAGGCCAAATCAGAAGGCAACTATCTTTGTGAAGTCGATGGCATTCCAAGACGCGTTTGATTTGCTGTTGCAAAGTAATAAGCTGGGTAAAAAAGTCTTGAGTGATAATTCAGTGATTATTTACGAGAATACCAAAGTCAATAAACGCGAATACCAAGATCTTGTGGTTAGGAATTTTGTTTTAGATTATGCCGACGCTAATAAAGTGAGTGCAATGGTAAGCAGTATGCTCAACCTGAATAAAGTGCAGGTGAATGAGCGCTTGAATACGTTGATGATACGAGACTCAGCAGAGGTGCTGGCACTTGCAGAAAAGATTATATTGTCACAGGATTTTCCTGATGCTGAGGTGATGCTGGAAGTTCAAGTGCTGGAAATGAGGCGCACATATGTTCAAAATCTTGGGCTAAACCCACCTACTGGTGTTAGTGTGCCAGTCCCCGCTACAGGTCCGCTGACTGTTGGAGATTTAAAAGATGTAACGGGTAATTCGTTAGTGGTGAACGGTGTGCCTGGCTTAGAGTTTAATGCGACGGATGGCGATGTTAATCTTTTAGCTAATCCAAGAATTCGCGTGAAAAATAAGGAAGCAGCAAAGATTCATATTGGCGAGAAAGTACCAGTATTTACTTCTAATGTGGCTTCAACTGGGGTTTCTTCACAAACGGTCCAGTATATTGATGCAGGGCTTAAGCTTGAAATAGAGCCACAAATTAGCCCGACAGATGATGTCACGATTAAAGTTGACCTGAATGTGAGCTCTATTGGAGATGAGGTGACCGCAACGACAGGAACGAGTCAAAGTGTAGCGTTCCGTGTTGGCACACGCTTAACCTCTACCATACTGAGGTTGCACGATGGTGAAACGCAAGTCTTAGCAGGGTTGATCGACGACCAGGATAGAAAGACGATTAGTGGTTTGCCTGGGTTATCTAAGATACCACTATTAGGTCGTTTGTTTTCAACGCAGTCTGATGACACTGTGAAAACAGAGATTGTCCTCTCTATCACGCCGCATATTATTCGCGCAAGAAAACTGCCGACAACGAATCAATCTGAAATGTGGGTGGGTAGTGAAAGTAAAGCAGGGCGAGCTTCACCGTCTCCGGCTTTTAAGAAAGGTGCCTCACCATTCTTCATCCCTAAGCCAAAAAAGGCAGCACCTAAGGCTGAGCCAAAAGATGATAAACCCAAAAATATTAACATTCCATTACCGCAAGGCTTTTCTTTAGGTGATGGCCTACAGCCGCAAATTAATAAGGTTGAGTAACTTCAGTGCGGATGGTGAAAAAGGTTAATCGGTTAAAAGGCTTTTCATATGTAGAGCTAATATTTTCCGTGGCTATCTTAGCGTTATTGACTGCTGTCGCAACGCCTTACTTAGAGAAAACTATTCAGCGTAAAAAAGAGAATGAACTGCGAGCTGACTTGCTAGAGATTCGAACGGCAATTGACGCCTATAAGAAAGCAAGTGATGAAGGGAAAATAGCTAAGGTATTAGGTGAGAGTGGTTACCCCAGGCGTCTGCAAGATTTAGTAACAGGTGTGCCAGATATTACTGACGTACAAAAAAGGAAACTGAAATTTTTGCGGCGTTTGCCAACTGACCCAATGTACGTTGAGAAAAGGTCATCAAATGGTGTTGAGTTGAAACCTGAGGATAGTTGGGGGAAGCGTAGCTATGCGAGCGATGCGAAAAATCCGAGAGAAGGCGTAGATGTTTTTGATGTGTATTCATTGAGTGAAAAAAAGGGGTTGAACGGTGTTCCTTATCGGCAATGGTAAATTGAAACGTAACCCTAAGCATGATGGCTTTACGCTGATTGAATTAATGGTTGTCATGGCGATTGTAGGGACGCTGTTATCGGTTGTTGTGCCTCGGTATTTTGATGGGCTTAAGCGTTCAGAAGAAACAGTGTTAAAAAAAGATTTAAAAGAAATGCGCAAGGCAATTGATCATTATTTTGAAGACAAAAATACCTACCCTGCGTCATTGGAGACGTTGGTAACAGAGCGATATATTAAGTTTATTCCAGAAGATCCAATTACAGGGAGTAATGAAACTTGGCAGACTGTCATCCCACCCGATAAAACTAATCGGGTATACGATGTTCGCAGTGGGTCAGCGGAAACAGCGAGTGATGGAACGCTATATAATAACTGGTAGTTCGACGAACGTATTGTTAAGGCAATATGGTTTTAGTTATTTAGCGATGTTGTTTCTCATCGCGGTGTTGGGTGTGACTTTAACCACAACATATGAGCGCAGTGATACCATCGCCAAACGGCAAAAAGAAAAACAATTGTATTTTATTGGGAATCAATATAAACAAGCGTTAACGAGTTACTATAATGCGTCGCCTGGTGGGTTTAAGGAATTGCCAAAGAATATTGAAGGTTTGTTGAAGGACAGTCGCTTTGTGACGACTAAGCGCCATTTAAGAAAGCAGTACTTGGACCCAATGACGGGCGGAGACATGCAGTTGATACTGGACGAAGATGAGCGGATTGCTGGTGTGTATAGTGCTTCGAATGAAAGTATCCTGCAAACTGCTTTATTCGAAGAAAGCGACCCGACTAATCCAGCAACTGAAAAGGAACCACCCCGGATATACTCTGAAGTTAAATTTGAGTATGAGTCGTCAGATGAACTAGAAAGCTTAGAAGCAGGAGATGATTTAGGTGAAGATGCATTATCAAACGGAGGGATTGATGCGTTTTAGTTTAAACTATCTAGACTTGGTGTAAAGAATGTTAGATATGGTGCCAGAAGAAAAATTTGAACATGATTTGCAAAAACATGTAAATGTCCTAGAAAGGGCATTAAGCCAATTAGGCCAAGGCATTATTGTGCTTTCTGCACAGGGTCGTATCTTGTTTATGACGGATGTTGCGAGTCAAATGGTTGCACGGAAGGATGGCCTTGTGGTGGAGCAAGGTTATTTGACCGGTGTGTTTCAGGCTGATAATGATCGTTTGCAAATGATGTGTCAGCAAGCTGTTTCATTAGAGTGTGAAAGCTACAATAGTTTTTATATACACCGGAACAAGCAGAAAAAACCATACCTGTTACTGATTAGTAAAATGGCGGTCGCGGATGATAATACAGTAGACGGTGTGCTTCTTATTATTAAAGACACCCATGCGAATGCCGAGCATTGGCAAGAGCGGTTGAAGACTGTATTTGGCCTAACAAAGCGCGAAGCAGACTTTGTTGTGTTGCTTACCGAAGGTCGCAATATTAAAGAAATTAGCCTAGTGATGGAAATTGCAGAAGATACTGCTAGACAGTATTTAAAAAACTGCTTTAAAAAGATGGAAGTCAATAAGCAGCATGAGCTAGTTTGTTTGGCGATGGATAGTTTAAGAAAAAGGTAGTTAAATTTTTAGGTTTTGCTTTGCTTCCTGCAGAAAATAACGTATAATCCGCGCCTTTCTGCAGAAAATTAACATAAGAGAATATATATGGTTGTTATCCGTTTATCACGTGGTGGATCTAAGAAGACCCCATTTTTCAATTTAGTTGTAGCTGATTCACGCAATAGTCGTGATGGTCGCTTTATTGAGCGCGTAGGTTTCTATAATCCGTCTGCTAGTGGTCAAGCTGAAGCGTTGCGTGTTGATCAAGAGCGCGTTAATTACTGGACAGGTGTTGGTGCACAACCTTCTGATACAGTAAAGCGTTTGATTAAGTTGCATGCAACTGGCCCAGAAGGCATGGCAAAAGCAAAAGCAAAAGATGAAGCCAAGGCAAAAGCAAAAGCTGAAAAAATTGCAGCAGCCGAAGCCGCGAAAATAAAAGAAGCTGCAGATGCAGCCGCTGCTGAAGCAAAAGCCGAAGCTGATGCTAAAGCTGCTGAAGAAGCAGAAGCTGCAAAAGCCGCTGAAGCTGAAGAAGCGCCAGCAGAGGAAGCTGCAGCAGAAGAGCCTGCAGCTGAGTAAGGTTTGAAACGTTTCCGATGAACACGGAAACAGAAGAGTTAGTCATCATGGGGCGCATTGTCGCCCCATACGGCATTAAAGGGTGGGTGAAAGTGCTCCCTGAAACAGAGTCGTTAGATGGCCTGCTTGATTATAAGACTTGGCAAGTCGGTAAAGATACGCATTGGCAAGCTATTAAGCTGAAATCTGGCAGAGTACATAACGATGTGCTGCTAGCGAAGTTAGAAGGTGTCAATGATCGAGATGCTGCTTTTGCGTGTAAAGGGCAATTGGTTGCAGTGCCAAGAGAGGCGTTGCCAGCATTAGATGAAACAGAATTTTACTGGTCTGATTTAATTGGGCTAGCCGTCAAAAATCAACAAGGTGTTGATTTTGGCAAAGTGATCGATGTGTTTGAGACAGGCGCTAATGATGTCATTGTCGTAAAAGGGGATGTCGATAGATTGATTCCTTTTGCTGAACAGACAGTGTTGCATGTTGATCTTGAGCAGCAAACAATGTTGGTTGATTGGGGCGAAGACTATTAGTCTTCATGGATGGAGTTATGATTTTTGATGTCATTACGCTATTTCCAGAAATGTTCTCCGCAATCAAGGCGCATGGCATAACAGCACGTGCGTATGAGAATAAGATTTATGATTTGCAATGTTGGAACCCGAGAGCGTTTACAACAGATAATCATAAAACAGTAGATGATCGGCCTTATGGTGGTGGTCCTGGCATGGTGATGCTAGTTGAGCCACTAGAAAAAGCAATTTTGGCCGTTAAAAAGCAACATAGTGAGCAAGGCATTACGCCAAAAGTGGTGCACATGTCACCAAGAGGCCGTGTGCTAACACATGAGAAAGTGGTGGCGTTGAGTAAGGCACCTGGTTTGATTGTGTTAACGAGCCGCTATGAAGGTGTTGATCAGCGATTGCTAGACGCATACGTTGATGAAGAAATCTCCATAGGAGATTATGTATTAAGTGGTGGAGAGTTGCCCGCCATGGTGCTGATGGATGCAGTGATTAGACAGTTGCCTGGCGTGCTAGGTGATGCGGCATCGGCGATTGAGGATTCGTTTGTGAATGGCTTGTTAGATTACAGCCATTACACACGACCTGAAGTGTATCAAGATAAAGTGGTGCCTGAGGTGTTGTTATCAGGTGACCATGAGAAGATTAGGCAATGGCGGTTAAAACAATCGTTAGCGCTAACAAGGGCAAAACGCCCTGATTTACTGGCCGCAAGGTCGTTGACGAAAGAAGAAGCTCGGCTGCTCAAGGAAATAGAGCAGGAACAAGCATCTTCATAACTAAAAGGAGCACAAAGTGGCAGATATTATTAAAATGTTAGAAGAGGAAGAAATTGCCCGTTTAGGCAAAGATATTCCTGCATTCGCACCAGGCGATACAGTGGTTGTGGGTGTTAATGTGGTTGAGGGTAACCGTAAACGTGTGCAGGCGTTTGAGGGTGTTGTGATTTCAAAACGCAACCGTGGTTTAAACTCATCATTTATTGTACGTAAAATTGCTTCAGGCGAAGGCGTGGAGCGTACATTCCAACTTTACTCACCACTGATTGCGAGTATCGAAGTGAAACGCCGCGGTGATGTACGTCGTGCGAAGCTTTACTACTTACGTGAGCGTTCAGGTCGTTCTGCACGTATTAAAGAAAAACTAGTGTTAAGAGAGAAAGAAACAGCAACGGAAGCTTCTGCTGACTAGATTTCTTGATTGATATCAAAAGCCTCAAAACTAATTAACGTTTTGAGGCTTTTTTGTTTGCCATTGCATGATATTTCAAGCCATAATATGCCCATGACGGATAAAAACAACAAGCCATTACAGTTTGATGCGATAGTCGTAGCCCCGTTTGGAGCGGTCGGTATTAGTGTGCAAGGCATGCAAGTTGCCATAGAATTGTTATCTGATAAGCATGAACCTAAGCCCGCAAGCAGCAAGCTTGCAAAAGAGGCTGCCAAGCAAGTAGAAGCGTACTTTTCTGACTCGTATCATCATTTTAATTTGCCGCTTATTTTCAAAGGCACATCATTTCAAAAGCGTGTTTGGGAGCATATTAGTGCGATTCCGACAGGGCAAGTCGTGACATATAGTGAAATCGCCCAAGCACTAGATTCAGGCCCAAGAGCGGTTGCCAATGCTTGTGGCGCGAATTACTTACCTTTGGTTGTGCCGTGCCACCGAGTTGTCGGCAAGGAGAGCTTGGGTGGTTTTATGCAAGGTGACCCTAAAGGGGCTGCTATCAAAAAGTGGTTGTTAAAGCATGAGGGCGTCACTGTGTGACCCAGCCATTAAACATCGATGCTAGCCAGCTTGATGCTTTTATTGACCATTTGTGGCTAGAAGACGGTTTGTCTAAAAATACATTAGCCAGCTATCGCACGGATTTAACACAATTTACTGTTTGGCTAAGCAAGCAAAAGATTGGTCTGCTTCAGGCAGGTCAAGCAGATATTCAGCAATATTTAGCAGTCAAATTTCCCGATAGTAAGCCACGTAGCATTGGTCGATTGATTGCCAGCCTCCGCCGCTTTTATCGTTATTGTTTGCGTGAAAAGTTAATTGACGCAGATCCTACGCTGCAAATCGAGTCACCAAAGTTACCGCGCAGCTTGCCCAAAAGTTTAAATGAGCAAGAAGTCGATGACTTGCTAAATGCGCCCGATATCGATGTGCCAATGGGCTTGCGAGACAAGGCGATGCTAGAGTTACTGTATGCGAGTGGCTTACGCGTGTCTGAGCTGGTTGGTATCAGTGTCAATGAAGTCAGTACACAAGATGGTGTTGTGCGGGTGACAGGCAAAGGAAGCAAAACGCGTCTTGTGCCAATGGGCGAGGAAGCAGCTGATTGGATTGCGCGTTACTTGCAACAAGGGCGACCTGCTCTTTTGCAAAACCAGATGAGTGATGATTTGTTTGTGACCAAGCGAGGTGGGGGAATGACGCGGCAAGCTTTTTGGTATTTGCTTAAACGCTATGCGTTGCAAGCAGGTATTAAAAAAGCGATTTCACCCCATGTGTTGCGTCATGCATTTGCGACGCATTTATTGAATCATGGCGCGGATTTGCGTGTGGTGCAAATGCTACTAGGCCATTCTGATATCTCAACGACGCAAATATATACGCATGTCGCAAGAGAGCGCCTTAAGCAGTTGCATTCGGATCACCATCCAAGAGGTTAAGGTTTGCCGTTGATTCCTCTTCAACAATTGAAGCTGCATTCCAAGCTTCGATGATTTGTTTTGCCTCAGTTTCATAATTGTTATCAACAGCGACTTTGACTAAATCAGACGCAGGCAAATCGCCTACGCCACCCTGTAAATGTTCGCCCAAGATATAGGCTGGGATGCTAGCTTGTGCTAGTAAGCTTTTAATCATATTGGCATCAAGGCTATTATTTGCATGATAGATGATCACCATCACTTTTGCCTTTCGATTATAACGCCTAGTGCTTTAAGCCTTGGCAGTACGGCTGGTTTAGCCACTTTGATACGCACTTTTTCTGCATGGAATTCTTTTAAAATCAGCTGGCAGACATGCTCGGCTAGTGCTTCGACTAGTTTGAAACTATGTTCAGTGAGTGTTTCTTGGATGCGGTTAACCACCAAACCATAATCAATGGTGTCTTCAATGGCGTCGCTTTGGCATGATTTGCTTAAGTCATAATTGATTTCAATATCAAGGATAATGGTTTGTGGTTTTAATCGCTCCCAATCGGGCACGCCCAATGTGGTTTTTACGGCGACTTGTTCTAAAAATATGGTGTCCATGGGGTGGCTATCGTTTAAAATGTATCAATTAGATTTTAGTGTATACCAATAATAAACACTAATCAGTAGTTTTCAGGGGTAATTTATGAGTGGTTTCGATTTTATACCGGCGTCTATGATGCCTGCTGTATGGGTGGTGGCAGCCTACTTGTTAGGCTCAATTTCGTTTGGTATTTTAACGAGTAAAGTATTTGGTTTGGCTGACCCGAGAACCGTGGGCAGCGGCAATCCCGGTGCAACCAATGTTTTGCGTAGTGGTAAAAAAATGGCTGCGCTACTAACGCTACTTGGTGATGCGTTTAAAGGTTGGTTACCTGTGTGGTTGGCGCTGTTTGCAGGTTTGCCAGTAACCGTTATTTGTCTCGTTGGGTTGGCGGTGTTTTTAGGCCACTTATATCCCATCTACTATAAGTTTAAAGGGGGTAAGGGGGTTGCCACGGCGCTTGGTGTGATGATTGCCGTGTCACCATGGTTGGCATTAGCGGCATTGGTGGTGTGGAGTATTATTTTTTACTTTTCACGCTATGCGTCATTGGCCAGCATTATTGCTGCGATGACTGCGCCCATCGCAGCATACTTTTTATTGCCTTCAGCTAAATATGTGGTGATGGTGTTTGTGTTGTCAGCATTGTTGGTTTGGCGCCACCGTACCAACATACAAAAACTATTGGCAGGTACTGAAGCGGGCTTTGGTAAAAAGTAACGCTTAGGTTATGGCTGCTTGAGTTCGGCTAAGTCCCAGCGCGGGCGTACCTGAAAGCTATAGTCGAGCGCTGCTTGGCTATCTGGCATCGCATCTAATCGCATAGCGCCAGCAAAAGCAATCATGGCACCATTGTCAGTGCAAAATTCTAAGCGCGGATAGCTGACATTGCATAGTTTGCGTTTCGTTGCCGCATTGAGGCTTTCTCGTAGCCTAGTGTTGGCGCCAACACCACCAGATACTACAAGACTGTCTAAACCTGTTTCTCGCAAGGCTGTCATGCATTTTTTTGTCAGTATTTCAGTGACGGACTCTTGGAATTCCCAAGCAATATCAGCTTGCGTTTGTTGGTCTAGCGGCTGATGCTTGTTGACCAAGGTTAAGACCGCTGTTTTTAAACCGCTAAAGCTAAAGTTTAAGTCTTTGCTATGCAGCATGGGCCTTGGTAAGGTAAACCGTGCTTGGCCTTTTTCAGCAAGCTTTGCCAGCGCTGGCCCGCCAGGATAGCCTAAACCTAGTAGTTTAGCTGTTTTATCAAATGCTTCACCAGCAGCATCATCTAAGGTGTCGCCAAGCAGTTCGTATTGGCCAATACCGTCAACGCGCATTAGCTGGCTATGTCCGCCAGACACCAATAGGGCGACAAAGGGGAAAGCTGGTGGGTTATCTTCTAGTAATGGAGCTAGCAAATGGCCTTCAAGGTGGTGCACACCGATGCTAGGTACTTGTAATGCAAATGCCAGTGATTGTGCAATGCTGGTGCCGACTAATAAAGCGCCCGATAATCCAGGGCCTTGTGTGTAGGCAATCCCATCAATATCAGCCAATGTTTTATTGGCGTGATCAAGGACTTGTTGCGTGAGTGGAAGGGCACGCTGAATGTGGTCGCGCGACGCTAATTCTGGCACAACACCGCCAAAATCAGCATGCATGGCAACTTGCGAATGTAACGCATGTGACAGTAAGCCTTGTTGGGTGTCATATAGCGCGATGCCGGTTTCATCACAAGAGGATTCTACGCCGAGTACTAACATCTAGAAGTTGCCATTTAAAAGATTGCCTAAATTCGAGTAACGCGTTAGAATACGCGGTTTTCGATGCTACATCAATGTGGTGTAGCTTTTTGAACAAGATTTTTAAGGAATGGTGATTTAATGTCTTCAATTCGTGTAAAAGAGAATGAGCCGTTTGATGTAGCGCTACGTCGTTTCAAACGTTTAATTGAGAAAACTGGTCTAATCAATGACTTGCGTGCGCGTGAGTATTATGAGAAGCCAACATGGGAGCGTAAGCGTAAAGCTGCTGCTGCTGTTAAGCGTCAATATCGTCGCCTACGTAGCCAACAGCTACCAACAAAACTTTACTAGTTTAAAGTTAATTCATGACGTTAAAAGCGCAAATATCCGAGGATATGAAAAGTGCGATGCGCGCGAAAGAAACTGAGCGCCTTGGTACGATTCGTTTGTTGCAAGCAGCAATCAAACAGCGCGAGGTAGATGATCGCATTGAGCTCACTGATGCTGATGTGATTAGCGTTGTGGAAAAAATGTTGAAGCAGCGTAGAGACTCTATTGCTGCGTATGAAAAAGCCGAACGCGATGATTTGGCTGCGGTTGAAAAAGCCGAAGTCGTCATCCTGCAAGCTTATTTACCGAAGCAACTTTCTGATGAAGAAGTACAAGCCTTGTTAGATAAAGCGGTAGCCGATACGGGTGCAGCCAGCATGAAAGACATGGGCAAGGTTATGGCTGTGATTAAGCCGTTAGTTGCAGGTAAAGCAGATATGGGCAAAATATCAGGGTTGATAAAAGCCAAACTGGCTTAATCACAACCCGAGTTAGCAAAAGGAGCGAATAGCTCCTTTTTTTTATTTAAGCTATCATCTTATCAATATGATCCCTGAAGAATTTATCCAAGAGTTGCTTAACCGCGTTGATGTTGTCGATGTGGTGGATAAAAGTGTACCGCTTAAAAAAGCAGGCGCTAACTTTACGGCATGTTGTCCATTTCATAACGAGAAATCACCTAGTTTTACCGTTAGTCCGACTAAGCAGTTTTATCATTGTTTTGGTTGTGGCGCACATGGTACCGCCATTAGTTTTTTGATGGAATATAACGGACTGAGTTTTGTTGAAGCGGTTCATGAGTTGGCCAAACAGGTTGGCTTGATAGTGCCGCAAGAAAAACGGGATGCAAATAAGCCGGCGAAAAAAGAAGTGGTGGGTTTGCAAGAGGCCATGCAAACCGCGGCCGTTTATTACAAAGCGGAATTAAAGAAGTCACAACGTGCGATTGAGTATCTGAAAGGCCGCGGTTTAAGTGGTCAAATTGCTGCAAAGTTCCAAGTCGGTTATGCCCCTGCTGGCTGGCAGAATTTGCAAAGTATTTTCCCGGATTATGATAACGATGTGCTGACAACTGCTGGGCTCGTGGTGCAAAATGAAAAGGGCAAGCGCTATGATCGTTTTCGTGACCGCATTATGTTCCCTATTCACAACCACAAAGGTGAGGTCATAGGCTTTGGTGGGCGTGTGATTAACCCTGAAGATACGCCCAAATATTACAACTCACCAGAAACACCGCTATTTCAAAAAGGGCATGAGTTATATGGTTTGTTTGTTGCCCGCCGCGCCATTCGAGACGCAGGGCGAGCCTTGGTTGTTGAAGGTTATATGGATGTCGTTGCGCTAGCGCAGTATGGGATTGATTATGCGGTAGCCGCTTTAGGGACGGCGACAACGCCATTTCATATCACGAAGCTCATGCGGCAAACGGACGAGGTGGTCTTTAGTTTTGATGGCGATCAGGCTGGGCGTACCGCTGCTTGGCGCGCGGCCATGAATGCGTTACCAGCATTAAGTGATGGTTTGAAACTGCGCTTTATGTTTTTACCAACAGGGCACGACCCTGATTCTTATGTGCGTGAGTTTGGTAAAGAACACTTTGAACAAGCCATGCAGCAGGCGATGCCATTGTCAGAATATATTAAGCAGCACTTAACTGAAAATAACCCGCTCGTTTCGCAAGAAGATAAAGTGACTTTGTTAAATGATGCGGAGCCCATTCTGAAGCAAATCAAAGCGCCGCGGCTTGCATTAATGATGCGTAAAAAAATAGCAGAGTTGGCACAGGTAACAGAAGCGGAGATGCAGAGCTTGTTGAAGCTGCCAGTGGCGACTGGCAGAAAGCCAAAACAATCTTATCAGCGACAATCAAGAACACCTTTATCGTTAAAAAAGCGATTTATTCTAATGGCGCTGATGCGGCCAGATTTGGTTGTACCTGAGGATGTGCAGTTTGCCGATGGTGATGGTGCGGAAGATGCGTTTTTAGCTGGGGTGTTAAATAGCTGTTTAGCAAACCCGACTTATAAACCAGCGGGCTTATTGCATGTGCTAAACAATCAAGATGTTAGCTTGCAGGCAGAAATTGAGCGTGAGCTGCAGCAGTTGGAAGAGAACTTGGACTTGGCTCTTGAATTTCAAGGGGCACGTACCCAACTATCAGATACAGTACAACAAATCAAAGAAGCACACCTATTGCATGCCATCAAGGAAAAACCGTTGAGCGCCTTAAGTGAAGAAGAGCGTGAGATGCTGAAAAAGCTTGGTGTTAAGTAAAGTTAGCCTTCTTTTTGTTGCCGATTCAAAACAGGTGGCATCTAATGGAGTATTAAGTTTTTGGGCTGTTAAAAGGAGTGAAAATCATGTATAATCTCCGGCTACCCAAAATTAGTGGCAATTCTTGTTTTGAAGACTCAGTTTGTCGACCATAATGCAGCATTATAAGGACTCGCATGGCTAGACCTAAATCGAAAAAGACGCTAGAAAAAGAAAAGAAAAAGCTCGCTGCGGAAGCGGCTAAAAATGACCCAGCATCAAAAGCGATGGATGCAGAAACACGACGCACTCGCTTAAAAAC
The DNA here is from genome assembly GCA_006844635.1 of Methylophilaceae bacterium. Lineage (GTDB taxonomy): Bacteria > Pseudomonadota > Gammaproteobacteria > Burkholderiales > Methylophilaceae. Next base: position 19,148 of record SPJO01000164.1, read on the forward strand.
TTTAATCGTACTTGGTAAGGAGCGTGGTTATCTCACCTATGCTGAGATTAACGATCACCTGCCTGACGATGTACATAATACCGACCAAATCGATGGCATCATCGGCATGATTAACGACATGGGTATTCAAGTGCATGAACAAGCACCTGATGCAGAAGCTATGTTGATGAATGATGCGCCAGCACCGGTTGCTGATGATGATGCTGCTGAAGAAGCTGAGCAAGCGTTAGCAACGGTTGATTCTGAGTTCGGCCGTACGACAGACCCTGTGCGTATGTATATGCGTGAAATGGGTACGGTTGATCTGTTGACGCGCGAGAGTGAAATCGAAATCGCACGCCGTATTGAAGATGGTTTGAAGCATATGGTGCAAGCCATTGCTGCTTGTCCAACAACGATTGCTGAACTACTTTCGATTGTTGACCGCGTGGAGCAGGATG
>SPJO01000009.1 GCA_006844635.1 Methylophilaceae bacterium
GTAATAATGGTATTGTTAAATGAAGCATGCACGTGGGCTACACCCTCGGCAATATTCTTTTTAACTTTTTTTCTTACGCGTACATTAGCTTTTGCCATGTTGTACTGTCCTTACAAATAGTTTTCTAATTAACTGAAAAATTAAACGCTTATTTCGTTTGTTTAATTGGTTTAATCGGGCCTTTACGCGTACGTGCATTTGTTTTTGTACGCTGTCCTCTTACAGGCATGCCACGGCGATGTCTAACACCACGATAACAACCTAAATCCATTAAACGTTTAATGTTCATTGATACTTCACGACGTAAGTCACCTTCTACAGTAACCTTAGCAACTTCTTCACGTAGCTTTTCAACTTCATTATCGTTTAGGTCTTTAACTTTAGCCGTCGTTAAAACGCCCGCTGCAGCACAAATGCTTTTTGCAGTCGTTCTTCCGATACCAAAAATCGACGTTAGTGCGATTTCTGTATGTTTATGATTTGGGACATTTACCCCAGCAATACGAGCCATACTCTTAACTCCAAAATGAATCGCTATTTAACGCGACCAAATAAAAAAAGCTTTGCATTCTAACAGTTTGCACTTTTACTTTCAAACCAAACGCAAGCTAGATTAATAATTAACCCTGACGTTGCTTATGACGTGGATCTGAACAAATAACACGTAAAACGCCACGACGACGTACCGTTTTACAGTTACGGCATAATTTTTTAACTGATGCACGAACTCTCATAATGAACCTC
>SPJO01000010.1 GCA_006844635.1 Methylophilaceae bacterium
AGGCGTTGTAGGCAAACGCTTTGGCTGGGCCAACAGGTGAATTTTCCATGCTGTGCAGTGTTAATGAAGCCAAGACGCTAGAGAGGTTAACAATTCGCCCTGCGTCTGACTTTTTAATGAGTGGCAGCAATGTTTGCGTGAGCGTGACAATGGCAAACAAATTCACTTGAAAAGTCTCTTGCAAGACATCTTGCGTCACCGTGCTGCTGGTATTGTCACCCATTAATGGTTCAGCCAACATGCCCGCATTATTCACCAAAATATCGAGATGACCATACTGCTGTTCAATCGCTTGATAAATCGCATCGGCTGATTGCGCCGCATGATTGGCATCATAGGCAATCGCTTGTGCTTGATAGCCTAGCGCCTGCAAGTCTTTGGCCGCGGCTTTGCCTTTTTCCATATCACGACAGCCAATGAGGAGGTCTATGCCTAACGCCCCTAATGCCTTGGCTGTCTCAAACCCTATGCCACGGTTTGCGCCTGTAATCAATGCAACTTTGCTCATGTCTCTCTCCCAAAATTAACTAGCAATAATAATGTAATACAGATTACATTATTAATTTGGTTATGCTTACTTGTCAACCTATTTATGTAATCTGTGTTATGTTATAGGCAAGACATGAACTGAGTATTGGTAATGGCAGTAGCAGGCAGACCTAGGACATTTGATAAAGATGTGGCTTTAACGAAAGCCATGCATGTCTTTTGGGAAAAAGGCTTTGAGGGCACAACAATGAC
>SPJO01000011.1 GCA_006844635.1 Methylophilaceae bacterium
GGCCGTTAGAACTTAATCCGCCCAAAATACTAGTCGCAGCATTGCCAGTCGAACGGAACAAGCCGTGCCCAGCACCTTGCGTAAAGAAAACATTCACACTTTCATTGGCAGCAATATCTAGTGAACTTGCTGAACCAATCACACGACTCGTGGTGACATTAAGGTTTAAATGATTACCGGCCGTCGTCGCACTGGCGTTACCTGACTCAATCACTAAATCAGTCCACTGCGCCAAAGCGCTTTGATGCCCGCCTAACAGTGCAGCACTTACAAACAGCCCTAATGCGGCGCGCTTTGCTAACACCAAGCTTGGGTAGCGAGCCGCTTTCTTAGCGGAGTCGCCTGCCACGGCTTTATTGCCTTTGCTATGTCCTTTGACATGCTCAGCAACCACAACAAACGCTTCTTGTATGTGACTCCAGATTACACGATACCGATGATTTAGTGATGGCTTTTTCATGCTTTACCCCAGTTATTACCCATTGGTAATAAATAGTGTTTTATTCCTTTATCAATTTAATAACTAACAGTTCTACAATTGTTTTAATATCATTCAATAAGGTAATGCAAGATGCTTGCCAACTGGCATTGCTAGAATACTAGTTACACCCGACATGCCTGAAAGCCAAGACAGGCTTTCCTTTCAGGCTAGTAGTGCTAATTTGATCCGACAGCAACAATCTCACACGACAATCTAAAATTCAACCAAGTTGTTGATTATTCAACAGTCTTATTTTGAT
>SPJO01000012.1 GCA_006844635.1 Methylophilaceae bacterium
CAGTTGCTGCAACAACCAAGTCTAGCTCGGTTGTTTCCATTTGTGTTTTACTTGGGTTTAGAATGTATTCACCATCAGCATAGCCTACACGTGCCGCACCGAGTGGGCCGTAGAATGGGATACCTGATAAAGACATGGCTGCAGAAGCACCAATAATCGCTGGAATGTCTGAATCAATTTCAGGATCTGATGAGATGACTGTCGCTACAACCTGTACTTCGTTATAGAAGGACTCAGGGAATAGTGGACGTAAAGGGCGATCGATTAAACGACTCGTTAACGTTTCTTTCTCTGAAGGACGGCCTTCACGTTTAAAGAAACTACCTGGGATCTTACCCGCAGCATAAGTCTTTTCCATATAATCAACAGTTAATGGGAAGAAGTCTTGGCCTTCTTTGACTTCACGACGACTGGTTACATTAACCATTACAACGGTATCGCCATAGCTAACAACCACGCTCGCATCAGCTTGACGTGCAATTTCCCCTGTTTCCAACTTGAGCTCATGCGCACCAAATTGAATACTTTTCTCTACTTTATTAAACATTTATTTTCCTTTTCAACAGATTACTATTCACTACCCAATAGCAATCAAACAATAAAAAAAGCCGATGCAATTCACTTGCAACCGGCTTTCTACTACCACTATAAAAGCGAATTCCGCATTTACAGTAATTACTTACGTAAGTTCAAACGACCAATGAGTGTTTGATAACGGCTTACGTCTTGAC
>SPJO01000013.1 GCA_006844635.1 Methylophilaceae bacterium
TTTTACCTTTTACTTTACCTTTGGTGAATTTTTCTACGTATTCAGCATTAACACGTGCAGAACGCTCTAACAAACGTGAGTGAATGTAGAAAACATCACCTGGATACGCTTCACGACCTGGTGGACGACGAAGCAATAGTGAAATTTGACGATAAGCAACCGCTTGCTTAGACAAATCATCGTAAACGATTAATGCGTCTTCGCCGCGATCACGGAAGTACTCACCCATGGTACAACCAGCATATGGTGCCAAGAACTGTAGGGCAGCTGAATCAGAAGCTGTCGCAGCCACAACAATGGTGTACTCCATCGCGCCGTTTTCTTCTAATTTACGTACCACGTTAGCAATGGTTGATGCTTTTTGACCAATCGCCACATAAACACAAGTCATGTTTTGACCTTTTTGGTTAATAATCGCATCAACTGCAACCGCTGTTTTACCTGTTTGACGGTCACCAATAATCAACTCACGTTGACCACGACCCACTGGTACCATTGAGTCAACTGATTTCAAACCAGTTTGCACAGGTTCTGAAACAGATTGACGATCAATCACGCCTGGTGCCACTTTTTCAATCTTATCGGTTAGTTTTGATTTGATTGGACCTTTACCATCAATTGGTTGACCCAATGCGTTAACCACGCGGCCAACGAGTTCAGGACCGACTGGCACTTCCAAAATACGACCTGTACATTTACAAGTGTCGCCTTCGGTAATGTGCT
>SPJO01000014.1 GCA_006844635.1 Methylophilaceae bacterium
CAATGCACGGTTAGCATCATCATGCTCCAAGAATGGAATCAATGAAGCCGCAACCGACACAATCTGACCTGGCGCAACATCCATATATTGCACGCTATCAGGTTGCGCCATGGTAAATTCATTTTGGAAACGTGAAGACACGATTTCCTCTTGGAAAGATCCTTTTGTATCCAGCTCAGTGTTTGCTTGCGCAATCATGAACTCGCTTTCCTCAATCGCAGATAAGTAGTCAATTTTCTTGCTGACTTTATTATCTTTCACTTGGCGATAAGGCGTTTCCAAGAAACCATATTGATTCGTACGTGCATACAAAGCAAGCGAGTTAATCAAACCAATGTTTGGACCCTCTGGCGTTTCAATCGGACAAACACGACCATAATGAGTTGTATGCACATCACGCACCTCAAAACCAGCACGTTCACGTGTTAAACCACCTGGGCCTAATGCAGAAATACGACGTTTATGCGTAATTTCTGATAAAGGATTTGTTTGATCCATAAATTGTGAAAGCTGGCTTGAACCAAAGAATTCACGAATCGCACTTGAAACAGGTTTTGCATTAATCAAGTCATGCGGCATCAAGTTGTCTGATTCCGCTTGAGATAAACGCTCTTTCACAGCACGTTCCACACGCACTAAACCTGCACGGAATTGATTTTCTGCTAACTCACCAACTGAACGAATACGACGATTACCAAGATGATCAATATCATCAATATCAC
>SPJO01000008.1 GCA_006844635.1 Methylophilaceae bacterium
AGAAAAAGTCACTTGCTGTGCACTGCGGATTAACCGTTGATGGATTGCATCGGCAAAAGCTGCTTGTACTTCGCTGCTTGCATTGGGTGTGCCCGCTTGGCGCTGCAAGTCTGCTGGCAGTAAGGCATTGTGCCTCGCAATAGGTGGCCAGACATGGTCATTCATGCCCATCACCCAAATCGCATCTAATGGAGCAGCGGTGGCTTCTAGCATGCCCATGACTTGTATTGCGGCCTGTGTTTTACGTTCTGCTTGGAATATTTGCGCTTTACACAGTTGTGTGAGGCGTTTAATGGCCTCGTTGGCATTAATGTTGCCAACTAAACTTTCCAAACTGGTTAATTGCTGTAGTACGCGCTCAAATGCTTGCACCGCTTGATACTCATGGCTGGACAAGTGACGCTCACCGGGCCAATGACATGCTTTCAGCGTCGATTGAAACACTTCGGCCCAAATAGCAGCACTTTGTTGGCGACCATTGGCTTGAGCCAGCCCTAACAACTGGTCGGTATCTTCAAGCAGTTGAGATAGTGCTAATGGATGTTCACCTTCACACGCATGTTGTACGAAACGGAGGAATCGATGGTTTTTGACGCTCAGTGGCAACTGTTGACGCATGCGTGCATCGAGTTGTGCCCGTGCATCGGCTTCTTGCTGGCTGGCTGACCAATACGCGCTTTGTAGCAGGGCGGCAATGTCAGCTTGCATGATCGGTTGTC
>SPJO01000122.1 GCA_006844635.1 Methylophilaceae bacterium
TTTCTATTATCTTATCTTCTGCGTTATTCTCACTCCTTGTATATTTGCACTGCGTTCGTTCGAATGCCTTGTCCTTCCGCTCATAAAGTCTAAATTTTCTTTTGAGCCGAATAGTTTCACCATCATGGCTAATGGCTATTTAGCCGCTATCTAAGTGCGTGATATTTTAGGTCGGCTAAGCTAACAATATCTAAGCAGCGTTCATGCGAAGACTCTAATATCACTGGTGGGGCAAAGCCTTCTTCACTTGCTGCTAACCAACGTGATGCACATAAACACCATCGGTCACCTGCTTTCAGCCCTTCAAACCCATATTCTGGTCGAGGTGTACTTAGGTCGTTTCCCGCTGAGACAGAAAAGGCTAAAAACTCATCAGTCACTTGCACACAGACGGTATGACTACCTAAATCTTCTGGGCCTGTTTCACAACAGCCATTGCGAGTGAACCCGGTAAGAGGCGATAAGCTACATGTTTGTAACAAGGTGCCGAGAACGTTTTTTGCCATTGATGACCTTAAAAGTTTGTTGTTGTTGGTTGATGATACATAAGACCCTAGTATTTGTTCAATAGTTTGATGGGGTATTAATAAAAAGGCCTCGCAAAGCGAGGCCTTTTTATTAGGAGTACTCCCGTTTACTTCGCATCGATACTACCCATTGATTTAGGGTAAGTCACTAGACCCCAAGGCATATCAGGTGTTGCGATTTGCTTGGTGACTTCAAACTTGTCGACATCAATCACAAATGTAGCATCTGATTTACCACAAGCGAGCAAGATCTGTTTTTCATCTGGAGTGAATGTGAAATGCCAGCAACGGTCGCCTGTAGAAACTTCGTTGAGTTTTTCATAGGTTTTTGCATCATAGACTTCTAATGTTTTAGCGGTTTTAGCTGCAACATAAATGCGATCACCTGCACTGTTATAGGCAATGCCGTATGGCGTTTCGCCGGTATCAACTGTACGCACTACATTAAAGTCTTTATCCATGACCATAAACTTATTGCCCCACTCTAATGTGGCTAAGTAAGTAGTGCCATCTGGCGAAATTTTAATGCCGCGAGGACGGTCACCCATTTCATGCGTTTCGATTTTCTTCACTAATTCACCAGTTTCAATGTCATGTACGGTGACTGTGTTGTCAGCTTCGTTTGTAATAATGATCTTTGTACCATCAGCAGAGAATTCAATGCCTTCTGTTTCTGGGCCACCAGTAATTTCACGAATTTTTTCGCCTTTAATCAAGTCAACAACGGCGATTTTTGCTGGTAGCTCATCATCATCGTCGTCCTCGCCTTCTTCTTCATCCTTTTCTTCATGGCGCTTAGGAGGACCACCAATTGCACTAGGCTCTGAGGAGATGAAAGCATAATTACCTCTAACACGAACAAACTCAGGATTTTTGCCAACGTGAATGACGTTAACAACTTCACCTGTTTCTGTGTCAATTAAAGCAATGCTTTCGTTTTCTCTAGTTGCAACAACCAGTGTTTTGCCATCATCAGTAATACCAAGCCCGCGAGGTGCTTCTGCTTTTACATCAAATGTTTTAACCACTTCCATTGTGGAAAGATCAATAACGCTAATGCCTGCAGTATCAGATTTTTGGCTTGATAAATAAGCATAACCAGTAGGGGTGACGCTAGATTCTTGCGGCACAGTTTCTGTTGCTACTTCTTCAGCTGCTTTTTCTTGGCTGCAGCCAGCAACACTTGCGATTAATGCAAGCATGAGCAAGCTAATGCGAGTTTTGTTTATTAAGGGTATAACTTTCATTCAATTTCTCCAAAGTGTCATCTTGTTATGAGGGCTTTTGTTAAGCGCTTATTATAAATAAAGCTTATCAAAAATATAGTGCAATAATCATGCTTATATTGGCTACCAAGCTTTGTTTATATAAAACAATCACTTAACGTTTCTCGTGGATTATTTTGGCTGTTTACAGCCAATTCGGTGGCTATTATTAGACATTAAACCACTTTTCCTAAAAACAATGCATAAGCTGGGTTCTGTGTTTCATCCCAATATGGGTACCCTAATTTCTCTAAGAACGTGGTGAAGGTGTTAAGTTCAGTTGGCAGGACTTGCAAGCCAATGAGCACACGTCCAAAGTCAGCGCCATGGTTACGGTAATGAAATAGGCTGATATTCCAGTCATGTCCCATTGAGTCGAGAAAATTCATTAAAGCGCCAGGTCGATCAGGAAACTCGAAGCGATAAAGCACTTCGTGTTGTGCTTCTGGCGCATGACCACCAACTAAGTGTCGTAAATGGAGTTTTGCCATTTCATTGTCCGTTAAATCGAGCGTCGGCAATCCTTGTTTTTGTAGCGATTGTATTAGCGCAGCTGTTTCATGTGGGTCATGTATCGCTACGCCAACATAGATGTGTGCTTCATTTGGATCCGAATAGCGATAATTAAACTCAGTGATATTATGGTCGCCTAATAAACGGCAGAAAGTTTTAAATGCACCAGCTTTTTCTGGAATCGTTACCGCAATCACTGCTTCGCGCTTCTCTCCGACCTCAGCTCGTTCAGCAATAAAGCGTAAGCGATCAAAATTCATATTGGCACCAGAGGCGATGCCGATATAGGTTTTGTTGTCTTCTCTTTGACGCTCTGCATACGCTTTAATGCCAGCTGTCGCTAGTGCACCTGCTGGCTCTAGAATACTGCGAGTATCTTCAAATACATCTTTAATGGCAGCGCAGACGGCATCGTTGTCGACAACAATCATATCATCGACATATTGTTGGCACAGCTTAAAAGTATGTACGCCGACTTGTTTGACGGCGGCGCCATCAGCGAATAAGCTGACTTGCTCTAACTCTATGCGCGCATTGGCGGCCAGAGATTTTGTCATGGCATCTGAATCTTCGGCTTCTACACCAATGACTTTGATTTCGGGGCGTTTGGCTTTGATGTATGCCGCGATGCCACCGAGTAAACCACCACCGCCTACGCAGCAAAAGATAGCATCAATGGTGCCCGGGTGTGCATCTAGAATTTCTTTAGCAATCGTGCCTTGGCCGGCAATGACATCAGGGTCGTCATATGGGTGCACAAAAGTTAGGGCTTGTTCTTGTTCTAGTTGAAGCGCATGCAGATAAGCATCTGAATAGCTTTCTCCAGCAAGCACGACCTCAGCGTTTAGATTTTCTACGGCACTGACTTTGATGTGTGGTGTCGTTGTTGGCATGACGATGACGGCGCGGCATTTTAATTTGTTAGCTGCAAGTGCAACGCCTTGTGCATGATTGCCAGCGCTGGCGCAGATCACGCCACGTTGTAATACATCGGCGGATAGGTTCGCCATTTTGTTGTAAGCGCCGCGTAATTTGAATGAGAATACAGGTTGCAAATCTTCACGCTTGAGTAATACGCGGTTATTGATCCTAGCGGATAAATTCGGTTGGAAATCTAGCGGAGAGTTGATGGCAACATCATAAACTTGTGCCTGCTCAATGCGACTCAAATAGTCTGGTGAAGTGTTTTTTGTCATGCCTTATTCTAGCCGTAAATCATTCTGAAAACTTGCTTTGCAATGTTATAGTTATGCTTTAGTTAGATTATAAAGACTTTAAAGAAGAGGGTTTACTTAAATGGCATATACGCAAGACGAATTAAAGCAACAAGTTGCAAAAGCAGCGATTGAATATGTAAAAGAAGGCATTATCGGCGTTGGTACAGGCTCGACAGCAAACTACTTTATTGAAGAGTTAGCGAAAGTAAAGCATAAAATTGATGGTGCAGTCGCGAGTAGTGAAGCAACGGCAGAACGTTTACGAGGTCACGGCATTCAAGTGTTTGATATGAATGAGATCGACACATTGGATGTTTACGTAGACGGTGCTGATGAAATTACAGAACATATGCATATGTTGAAAGGCGGTGGTGGCGCACTAACACGCGAGAAGATTGTTGCAGCAGTTGCCAAAACTTTTGTTTGTATTTGCGATGAAACCAAATATGTTCCGGTGTTAGGTAAGTTTCCTTTGCCAGTTGAGGTGTTGCCAATGGCACGCTCACAAGTGGCACGAGCATTAGTGAAGTTAGGCGGTCAACCAAAGTTACGTGACTTTACAACGGATAATGGTAATGTGATTTTAGACGTGCACAACTTAACGATTGAAGATCCAATCGCAGTAGAAGCAGAAATTAATCAAATCGTTGGTGTTGTTACTAATGGTTTGTTTGCTGCACGTCCAGCGAATGTTTTATTATTAGCCACCGCGGAAGGTGTGAAAACGTATAAATAAACGTTAGGGTACCTATAAAAAGCCCTGCATATGCGGGGCTTTTTATTGGGTATTGTTAGTGTTTTACATCAGCTTATTTTGTTTGAGTGCTTCGGTAAACTTTTTGATACTAAAGCCGTGAACGACGGTGCCTCTGATATCCAATACGGGCACACCATTGCCACCTAATGCTTCAAATTGCTGTCGACCTTCTTCGGAATTTTCAACATCATATTCTGTATATTGGATGTCATTCTCAGCCAAAAATGCTCTGGTTTTTTTGCAGTAACCACACCAAGAGGTGGCATAGAGCACAACATTATCATGCTTGACGCCACTTTCTTTAACCGTAGCTGACCCTGCATAGAAATACTGAAATGCAAATACGACCGCCAATACCATGATGATTTTCTTAAGCATATTTTTTCCTTTTATTTAGTTTCTGGCACATAACCTTCTGCAGTATCAGCACCTTCGCCAAAGAAGTAATTTTCCGTTTGTTCTGATAAATACTTGCGAGCTGCAGGGTCTGCCAAGTTTAAGCGATTCTCATTAACCAACATTGTTTGCTGTTTAAGCCAGCCAGCCCAAGCTTCTTTAGACACCTCTAAATAAATGCGTTTGCCTAACTCACCGGGATAAGGTGGGAAATCCATACCCTCGGCTTCTTTACCGAGCTTTATGCAGTTAATCATTCTTGCCATAGATAAAACCTTTGTCGTTTCTTAAATTCAATAAAACAGTATCATAACGCATGTTAAAATGCGCGGACATTATTTTAGACGGTGCTCAGCATGAAAGATTCAAATTCAAGTTCACATGAGGAAAGTCCTTTTAAAGGCAAAACAGGTTTACGTCGCCTTATCAATGCCATGGGTTACTCATATGAAGGCTTTAAAGCAGCCTTTAAACATGAAGATGCTTTTAGGCAGGAAGTTTTTCTGGCTATCTTGCTTATTCCGCTTGCGCTCTACCTAGAACAAGATGCTGTGCCACGCGTCATCATGATTGGCAGCCTATTTTTGGTGCTTATTGCAGAGCTGCTCAATTCGGCCGTAGAAGCTGTTGTGGATCGAGTTTCAATTGAACGCCATGCCTTAGCCAAACGGGCTAAAGATATTGGTAGCGCTGCAGTCTTTGTTGCCCTTACCAATGTGGTTGTCATTTGGGGTTTGATTCTATTTGCATAAAAAAGGGTGGCAATGCCACCCTTTGTACTTTACTAGAAAGCCTAACTAAAAATCAGCTCTAGCACCAATTTGTAAAGATCGCTCACCAGAAGGCGAAACATCTTTTAGGAAAGAGGTGTGGTCCCTGATTTCATCATCCAATAAGTTATTGGCTTTAGCAAACAGCTCTAGATTGAACTGCTTAACAGGTAGTTTATACGCTGCCGTTGCGCTGACATTCGTATAGCCATCTGTCGCTAATTCATTAGTGCCTGTTTTACTTTGATTAAAAGCATGCAACACATCAAAACGTAAATTCAATTTACCTTTTTTGTAGTCTGCACCAACACCTAGTCGGGCAGGTGATATTCGCGGTAGATAGTCATTGTTGCGTGTGTCTCTTGCATGTACGTAGTCACCACGCATATTCAATGCTAGCGTCGTTGTTGCTTGCCATTTACCTTCAAACTCGATTCCTTTAAACAGTGCTGATACCTGTTCGAAGTTAGCAACTCTAAAGTCTTCGCCATCCACATTCCTCGTTAAGCCACTATCCAGTAGGCCGATAAAGCTACTGAAACGTGTTGCATAAGCGCCGAAACTAAAGCTGTTTCTGCCTTGCTTCCAACGCAGCTGTGCATCAATGCCGTTAGATTTTTCTTTGTTTAAGTTAACATCACCAACTTCAACTTCGCCAGTTGCAACATGAACACCATCAGCAAATAGCTCGAAGTGGCTTGGCGCACGCTCATTGTGTGATAAGTTACTTGCAATCGACCATGCATCATTGATTTGATAAATACCGCCAATGGCATAACTCTTAAGATTAAAGCGTTTCTTTTGATCAGTATCTGAATCAATTTCGTCACGGCCGTAGCGCGCACCAAAAGTAATTTTATGTGCATCAATCGGCAGTTCTTCATACACGTATACGGCATGCTTTTCAGTTGATGAACTGGGTACAAAAGCTTCTTCACCGACTGCAGAGAAGTCTGTATCGCTAAATTGATAACCAACTGTACCTTTTACGCTACTGATGGGCGCATGTCCCAACTCAAAGGTGCCTTGCACGCCGTCTGTATCAAAGGTGGTACCTACTTCATCACCCTCTAATTCCGCATGCTTGTAATCCGTGTGCGATAACTTTACTTTCGTCCGGTCGATAAACGTACCTAAATCCTTAAACTCACTGGCGATATCCCAACGTTTACTTTCCATATCGATACGGATAGATTCGCCATCTTCCATGAAGGTTGTACCATAATTATTGTTGAGTACAGAGTAAGAAGCGCCGATATAGCCATTCTCAAACGTCAGCGATGCACCAATTGCAGCACCATCTTGCTCTGAATCACTATTGGCTAATTTGCCTTTATTATTACGTTCTGCATCTGGGTCCGCAGCTGCTTTACGCCTAGAAACGGCATAACCAGGAATATCTAAGTCATTGGTTTCTCGGTTGAAGGCATCGACATGAATGGCAAATTGTTCATTACCAAAATCAATAAGGCCAACCGCATTTTTACTGTCTGCAGGTCCACCATAGCTGACTTCAGCGCGGCCAGAGATGCCGTCTATCGGCTCAGGATGAATGCGGTGAGTACTGGCATTGACCACGCCACCGACAGCGCTACCGCCATATAACAAGGCAGCAGGGCCGCGAATCACATCAATCTGCTCAATAATTAATGGGTCGATCGCTACTGCATGGTCAAAACTGAGTGATGAGACATCTAAGATGCCCGTACCATTTTCTAGCATAAGAACACGTTCGCTATCTAAACCACGAATGACGGGACGTGAAGCATTTGGACCAAAGCTATTCGCAGAAACACCAGGGATGCTATTCAGTGTTGCGCCCAACGTGTTTTCTCTGCGCATATTCAGCTCAGCGCCATTGAGAACCGTTATGGGTGTGACTAACTCATCAATGCCTACGCCTAATGGGTTGCCAGTGACTGGGACAGGCGCCACATCAATGGTTGTCTCTTCAGCAAAGCTGGCTGTGTTAAATAAGATACCGTTTGTAAAAACAGCAGCGATTGCCAAAAATATACGTTTATTTTTAATGGCTGGTTTGGGCGCGCGATAGCGCGACTTGCGTCGATTGGACAGCATTGTAAAATCCTCACAATTTAATCTATAAAAAGCCGTTCCAGCATTGCTGGATTAGCAAAAAAATTAGGCTTGTGAGGTAACTGGTGGTCCGCGCGCGGTGTAAGAGGTGAGAGTTGTTGCTTGAAAGCGAGCTGAAGTGCTAGCAGTAAAGGCAGGTTTTGCCTTGTTAAAGGCAAAGTCAAAAGCCGGTGCTGTATTGGCGTTAGCAAGATGGCTTAAACTAAGACATTGACCACATTGGTTCTCATGGTGGTCTTGGTCTTGCTGATGTTGCTCATGACCATCTGCGAGGTGGCTGATGGCATGCGTAGCCACACCCATTTGCGTGAATGCAAATAGTAGTATTAAGCTTAAATGAATGAATGTGCGTTGCAACATCCGGCTATATTAACATAACTTAGTTGTTTAAATTAGCCAGTAGCTGTGTGGCTAGCTGTTCTACTCGTGTTAGCCCAGCATCTGCTTTCGTGAGAAATTCCTTGCTCATGCTATTCGGGTCGGCCCATTGTTTGCCATTAATTAAGCAGCGTTTGGCTAGTTTCTGAACATTGAGGTCTTCTAGCGCGAAGCTTAGTTCTGTCCAAAGCGTCGCTAACTCTGCTTCGGTTTGATAGTGTCGTTTTTCGGTGTCGTTGAGTTGACGAATATAAACAGCTGTTCGGCGTGCAGCGATGATGACTTTTCGCAAGGCGTCTTTAGAAGCGTTTTGTCTTGCTTCATTGGCGCGACGCAGGTTGGCTAACCAACGGCTAGCGTTTTTAATTAAGTCCCATAATGCAGTAGGGCTAAGTACGTCTATCATCGATATCTGTACCCGCGATTAGCACGAAGGTCCTGAAATGATGGTAAATATAGAGCATTCTTTAACTACTATTATGATGACAAGAAGAACGCCGCTGTAAATATTATTGCCGAGATAAGTAGAACAAGAATGCTTTGCCAGTCCTTAGCAGCAAAGACGACAGGGTCGTCATCAACTTGTCCTCTGTGTGCTTTCATCCACATCCGGCTAATCCAGTACAGTAAGATTGGCGGCATTAACCAAAGCCAGAAAGTGTTTTGATACATTTTGTTTGTATCTGGGCTGTTAATATACAAGGAAAAGATGAGGACTGAACCGATCCCAGCACTGACGCCAATGGCCATAAGGACAGGTAAATCATCAACAGAATAACCTCTGCCAGCAGGCTCTTTTTTATTGGCTTGTAGTGTTACTAAAAGCTCTGAATAGCGTTTTACCATTGCTAGACTAAGGAAGATGAACATGGAGAATGCTAGCAGCCAAAATGATGGCTGAATATCGGTAGCAGCAGCGCCAGCAATAATACGCATAGTGTATAAGCCAGCTAGCATCATCACATCAACGATGACTTGCTTTTTCAACCATAGGGAATAGGCAAGGGTGATCAGGAAGTATATAAATAGCACCATGACAAACAGTTTTGGTAACAGCGTGGCAATGCTAAAAGCAGCGACTAACAGTATTGGCACCATTACCATGCCTTGCCAAATTGGGATAGTGCAAGCAGCAAAAGGGCGCTTGCGTTTGCGCACATGTGCTCGGTCAGACTCTAAATCTAGCAGGTCATTTAATACGTAGACAGAAGAAGCACATAAGCTGAATGCAAAGAAAGCATAAGCGACCTGTAAAAGCCCATGGATGGAGCCAATTTGGTGAGCTGCAAGCAATGGGACGATAATTAATGCATTTTTTAACCATTGGTGTACGCGTATTGCCTTAATGTAAGTGAGTAGACTCGCTTGTTTTGGCTCGATGATATTTGCAATTGCCGTTGGCGTACCTGATAGTTTGTTGGTGAGGTTTTTATTTGAGGATACGACAATGGCATTAGCGGCATGTTGCCAAACAACAAGGTCTACTTTGTTATCGCCAGCGTAATCAAAACCACGTTCGCCATATAATTGAACGAGCTTGTTAGCTTTGTTGCTGCCTGAAAGGTTTGTGTCTTTGTTTGTTGCTAAGACTTCGTCAAAGCACTGTAGGTGGTTTGCAATGCCATCTGCCCAGACTTGAGGGGAGGCCGTTGCTAATACAACTTTCCTTTTTTTTGCTCTTGCTTCTTCAATTAGTGTCAGCATTTCTTCACGATAGGGTAGTGTGGCCCAGTTAAAGCGCACCTTTGTGGCTAATTGCTGCTTCAAATAAGCTTTGCCTTTTATTAACCAGAAAGGTAGTAGGAATAAGCCAAGCGGATATTGCTTTAGCATTAAGAAGAATGCTTCGTAAAGTAAGTCTGTTGCAATCAGTGTGTGATCACAATCAACGCAAAAAGGAAGGTTGCTTTTGGTATCCATTATTACCCTTGTGCAATGATAGCAACACCCAGTGCAATGCATAATGTGCCTGCCACCTTAGTTGCTGTGAGTACTTCGCCATTAATAAAAAATGCAAGTAGCATTGTAATGATAAAACCAAGTCCGACAAATGGATAAGCAAAGCTGACATCGACTTTTGCTAGGACGAGTAGCCAAACTGCCGCGCTAGCAAAGTATAAGCTTAGCCCTCCAATCACATAAGCATTCGTGACTATGGCTTTAATAATATTAATGGTTTCTGATGATTGTATCGCTGAGAGCACCATTGGGTTGCTCATGCCTGTTTTAAGTACGATTTGCGCAAATGAAGACAGTAAAATGCTGCTCAGTATCAGGGTAAGTAAATATAAACTCATGTTAGGTCTCTTTTTCATATTCTTTCTATAATGACGCACTATGCTGAGCAGGTTTTGCGCTGTTTTTGGTTAGCCACCCTTGTATCGCATAGGCTGAAAACATGGCTAAGAAAGGGTCAATTGGTAGATGGTATCGATCTTGTCCAACAGTGAGTAATGGAAATACGAAGAAAAAGCCAAATGTGGCAGGTAAAGCGCTGAAGATAGATAGTTCACGCTTCCTCAATAGTTGATATAGCCCAATAGCAGCAATGATGAGCATTGCCCACCAATATATCGTGGAGAGAAGTTTTAAGGTTAGAATGGAGCGGTCACCTAGTTTTTTGTATAAATCACCATTCCATACGATACCAATTGTTTCGGCCCTGTAGGTAAGGTGCGCGCGCAGCACCCCGAGTTTGAGATATTGCAAAGGGTGCGCTTTAATATAGTCAATCGCTTCTTTTTTATAATACTTGTCTCTTACCACCTCATCTTTAAAATCAAGGCTAGGCAGTGGTACATAGCCACCATTAGACCCTTCATGGTTTCCCATCCATAAATTAGCACCACCATTGGCTGAGATGAGTACAAACTGTCCAAAGTGCTGATAGTTACGATAAACCCATGGTGAAAATAATATTGCTGCAGAGAGTGTTGCAGTGATAAAGGCTGTTAGGCAGGTGCCAATTGATTCTTTTTTAAACCATTGCAAAAGAGGTAGCAAGCCAAGCAAGGGTAAAGCGGTTGGTCTAATATAGGTCGCAGCGCAGATTAATGCGCCCCAAAAAATAGCCCTGACAATTGGTGGGATGCGCTGATTTCCCCATGTGTATAAAGCAGCAAGGACTAGAAAGATAAAAAAGAGTTCACTCGCATGGATAGTCGTGAATTGAATCAAAATAGGCCAGACAGCAACTAACAAAGCAGCAATTGAAGCAACTCTTTCACTTAGGTGTTGTTTAGCGACACCATAGGTCAATACGACAATCATAGTGCCAATAATTAGGTTGAAGATGGCCACAGCATGATAAGACTGGCCAAAGAAATAATAGAGTAGCCCATAAATCGCTGATGTGCCCACCGGCCAATAGACTGTGGTGCTACCGTCTGGCCAAGCATAGCCATTACCAGATGCAATGCTGAGAGCAAACTGGTCGTATACGACGGAGTCGCCAACAGGGTCAACCGCGACGAAGCAAGCCCATAATACTCTTAAAAAAATTGCGAGAAAAAGAATCTGTTTGAAGTTTAAGTTGAGCAGGTGCTTAATCATTGATTTAGTCATGAACTTTGTTTTATCGTACGAACACCATTATAACCAGCTAACCTTGGTTAGCATAATCCGAGACTACAGTCCCTTGATGATAGACGGCTTGCCAGTGTTGATTGTCTACAATTTGCCACACTGTTAACCGTTTAGTGTGGCGCATTGGTTGGGTTAATAAGTAGCTTAACAAAAATACATTGCCATTTAGTGACTTAATCGAAAATTCACTGGTTTGCCACATGTCGCTGCTTGGCCTTGTGGGTCTATTTTGTAAGGCATCTAATGCAAATGCTCTGCTATATGTCTTCCCACTTGCGCCAACCTCCCAAAAGTCTGCCGATACTAACCTTTCAAAGTCTTTGCTATTCGCCTCAGGACAAGCCGCATGATATAAAGGTTCTAGTGAAGTAAGCGTGGTCAAAATTTTGTCTAAGTCTGTGGGCAGCATGGACAGTCACTCTATGTAAAGTTAGGGTTCAATAAAAAAGCCAAGTGTTAAACTTGGCTTTTCGTTTTCTAACTGCAGATTTTAGAAGTTTGCACTAGCAAAATCCCAATTAGCTAAGCTGGTAATGAATGTTTCAACAAATTTAGGGCGAGCGTTACGGTAGTCGATGTAGTATGCGTGTTCCCAAACATCGATACAAAGTAGCGCCGTATCGCCAGTTGTTAATGGCGTGCCTGCTGCACCCATATTAACGATATCGACTGAACCATCAGCTTTTTTCACTAACCATGTCCAGCCAGAACCAAAGTTGCCAACAGCAGAAGCTTGGAATGCTGCTTTAAACTCATCGAAGCTGCCCCATTTAGCGTTAATAGCATCAGCTAATGCGCCAGTTGGTGCGCCGCCGCCGTTAGGTTTCATTGAGTTCCAGAAGAAAGTGTGGTTCCAAATTTGTGCTGAGTTGTTATAAATGCCGCCAGAAGCTTTTTTGATGATGTCTTCTAGTGCTGCATTTTCGAACTCTGTACCAACGATTAGTTTGTTTAGGTTGGTGACATAGGCATTGTGGTGTTTGCCATAGTGAAACTCTAATGTTTCAGCTGAGATGTGAGGGGCAAGTGCATCTTGAGCATAAGGTAGCGCTGGTAATTTATGTTCCATTTTATTTTCCTAACAGTTAATAGTTTTAAAATTGATATGGCCAATTCTTATTTATTATGGTTTTTCTTTTTGGCACGAGGGTGCGCGGTATCGTACACTTTGGTCAGGTGTTGGTAATCTAAATGTGTATACACCTGAGTGGTGCTGATGTTGGCATGACCAAGCATCTCTTGTACGGCACGCAAATCTCCACTAGATTGTAGCACGTGTGAAGCAAAACTGTGCCGCAACATGTGTGGATGGACAGAAGAGTTAATCCCTTGTTTAACGGACCATGCCTTCAAGCGGTATTGTATATTGCGTGCAGATAGGCGTTTACCAAGCTTGCCAATAAATACCGCTTTTTCATCAGGGTTTTTGGCTAATAATTTGGGGCGTATTTCAAGCCAATGCTTGATAGCACTTACTGCATGCTCGCCCAGTGGCACGATGCGGGTTTTGTTCCCTTTACCAGTGACAGTGACCGTACCTTCAGAAAAATCGAGCTGGTCAATATTGAGGCTAACGAGCTCGCTTAAACGTAACCCAGATGAGTAAAAAAGTTCTAAGGCTGCGTGGTCTCGTATGCTGAGGATGTCATCATCTTTAATATCGACAAGTTTGATGGCTTGTTCAATCGATAGGGCTTGCGGCAGCTTTTTCGCTGATTTGGGTGCTTTTAAATCCTTGGCTGGGTTGCTGGTGTAGCCATGGCGCTGGACGAGGTAATCGAAAAACCCACGCCAGCTAGATAGTAAACGTGCGATGCTTTTACCGCTTAACCCTTTGCTGTGGAGTGCGGCAGTCATACGGCGGATGTCCGCGCTATCAATGTCTGCCAACGCTGTTTTGCTGTTAAGGCTGAGTAGTCGGTTAATGTCGCGCGCATAGTGCGCTCTGGTGAGCTCGCTTAAACCGCGCTCAACATGGAGGAATTGAAGATATTCAGCTAATAAGTCCACATCCGTCAGTGAATCATTTTAAAGGTATCTAGAAATCGCCGCACTGACAATCTCACCAATTTTCATGACAAAATCCGTTTCCATATCAGCTTGGAAGTGATGTGCATCTTGACTGGCGAGGGCTAAGAAGCCTATACAAGCATCTCCTTTTAATGGGATAACTGCCATCGATGCTACCGCATCAGTAAACCAGTCTTTTTCAGCGATTTCTGGTGGTGCGCCACAACAGGGCTTGTCTTGGGCTAATACCCAAGCTTTTGTCTCTTCAGAAACTTTGCCAAAAGCGGCTTGAATGTAAGCAGCTTTTTCTGCTTGATCTGACCAGACACATAAATGTGAGCCATTTAGGTCGAAGTTTTCTGGAATGTATCGGTTGATGAATTGCTTTATCGCATCAAAGTCTGTTGCTTTGTGTAAGCCAACATTTAACCCGTGCACTTTATTGGCAATCAGTTCGTTTTCTTCAGCATTCAGAATTAGCTCGGCATAGCGTTCTTGCAGTGCATTGATTTTGTCGCGTTGCGCTAGTTGTTGACGTTCCGCTAGGGAAATCGCGCCATTGCCATGTGGGCTTGGCAAGTGGATATCCGCGAGTAAGCTGGCATTCTTCTCAAAGAATGCGGGGTTGTCTTTTAAATATATGGCAATTTCATCTTCTTGCATGGTTCATCCTAACTATAAAACACTTCATTCAGCTTGAACGCTAAATATCAATAGATCCTTCAAACACAATTTCTGCTGGGCCTGTCATCATCACTGGCGTTTGCGAGCCTTGCCAAGCGATACTGAGCTGCCCGCCACGGGTATTAACGGTTACTGGAGATTGTAACAAACCTAGCTGAATACCGCTGACGACAGCAGCACACGCACCCGTACCACAGGCGAGCGTTTCACCACTGCCACGCTCGTATACGCGCAACTTGATTTCATGCGCACTAACAACTTGCATAAAGCCTGCATTCACATGTTCTGGAAACAGGGAGTGCGATTCAATTTTTGGGCCTAGCTGCGCTACATCCGTAGTATCAATGTCTTCGACTAGGGTAACAGCATGTGGGTTGCCCATTGAAACAGCCGAAATGCGCATGTCGCCGTCTTCTAATGGCAGGCTGTAAGTGTCTTTGGCCACATCCGTTAAAAACGGTAGCGCTGCTGGTGAAAAGTTCGGTGGGCCCATATTGACCGTAACTTCGTTGTTCTCTTGTAAAGTGAGCATAATGATGCCGCTCGCTGTTTCTACTGAAATCTCTCGTTTGCTCGTAAGCCCTTTCTCTACCACAAATCGTACAAAGCAACGGGCGCCGTTGCCACATTGTTGTACTTCCCCGCCATCTGCATTAAAAATGCGATAACGAAAGTCGACATTGGGTGTCGCGGTTTTTTCAACCATCAACAGTTGGTCGCAACCAATACCAAAGTACCGGTTCGCTAAATGTTTGATTTGCGTTGTGCTGAGCTCAATGCTGCTGGTATAGCTGTCAATGACGATAAAATCGTTGCCAGCACCTTGCATTTTTGTAAAGTTAAGTTTCATCGTACCGATAATATTATAATGTGCTGTTGTTATAGCGATATGAAGTATTTATATATAT
The DNA here is from genome assembly GCA_006844635.1 of Methylophilaceae bacterium. Classification (GTDB taxonomy): domain Bacteria; phylum Pseudomonadota; class Gammaproteobacteria; order Burkholderiales; family Methylophilaceae. The sequence continues at coordinate 15,108 of SPJO01000122.1, forward strand.
CACTGCAATTATCTACTACAATAGCAAAATCATGATTCGGATGCACTTGCTTTAGCCTTTAGTTGGTGCATTACTTTTTTAACTTTAAACTTTTCAAGGCGCACAATGAATGAATTTCTTTTTACTTCAGAATCTGTTTCTGAAGGCCACCCTGATAAATTAGCAGATCAGGTTTCCGATAGTATTTTAGATGCTATTTTAGAACAAGACCCAACAGCCCGTGTGGCGGCAGAAACCTTAGCCAACACAGGTTTGATTGTATTAGCGGGTGAAATTACGACAACAGCCAACGTTGACTATATTAAAGTAGCACGTGAAGCCATCAAGCGTATTGGTTACGATAATGGTGATTACGGCATTGATTATAAATCCTGTGCGGTAATGGTTGCCTACGATAAGCAGTCACCCGATATTGCACAGGGTGTAGATAATGCCAATGACGACCCATTAGATCAGGGTGCTGGCGACCAAGGCTTAATGTTTGGTTATGCGGTAAAAGAGACACCACAACTAATGCCATTGCCGATTTGGCTGAGCCACCGTTTGGTCGAACGTCAAGCCATGTTACGTAAGAATGGCAGCTTACCGTGGTTGTTACCCGATGCTAAAGCGCAGGTGACTGTGCAGTATGTCGATGGTCAGCCGCATAAAATTGATACGGTATTAATGTCAACACAACATACGCCAGACATGACCTTAGAGGCTATTCGTGAGGCGACGATTGAAGAGGTGATTAAACCTATCCTGCCGCAAGAGCTGATTAAAGGTGAGATTAAATATTTGGTTAATCCAACGGGCCGTTTTGTGATTGGTGGGCCGCAAGGCGATTGTGGCTTAACGGGGCGTAAAATTATTGTGGATACTTATGGTGGTGCAGCCCCACATGGTGGCGGTGCATTCTCTGGGAAAGACCCATCAAAAGTGGATCGTTCTGCAGCCTATGCAGGTCGTTATGTCGCAAAAAACATTGTGGCGGCAGGCTTAGCAGATAAGTGTATGGTGCAAATGAGTTACGCGATTGGTGTGGCACAACCGACATCCATTATGGTGGATACCTATGGCACAGGTAAGGTCTCAGACGACCGCTTAACCGAACTTGTCCGTGAACATTTTGATTTGCGACCAAAAGGCATTGTTCAGATGCTGGACTTGTTGCGACCGATTTATGCGAAGACAGCCGCTTATGGTCATTTTGGGCGTGATGAGCCTGAATTTACTTGGGAGGCGACAGACAAAGCGGCTGCATTGAAGGCGGCGGCAGGCATTTAATGCAGTAATTGGCGGTATGATTTAAAAAAGAGGGTTTTTTTACCCTCTTTTTTTTGCATCTAGCACTTTGTTTTTCTGTGAAAATGCATAGCTATGTTAAAGGCCATTTCAACTAAACAGGTGAAGCTAGGTATGCACATTCATGCACTAAAAGGTGCATGGGTGACACATCCTTTTTGGAAAACCAAGTTTGTATTAGACAGTCTTGATGATTTACATAAGTTGCAGAGCTGTGGTGTGAAAGAGGTTGTGATTGATGTGACCAAGGGGCTGGATGTTGAGCAAGTAGCTGCTGAGCATCAAAATGACCAGCCACAAGCTCGAGAAGCGCAAACAAAATCCGAGCCTTTAAACAGTAACGATGTTGTCGAAGAGAAACGCATCAGTGTGGCGGAAGAAAGTGCCAAAGCGTCGCGTGTTATTAATGCATCGAAAAAAGCGGTGGCATCTATGTTCAAAGATGTGCGCATGGGTAAAGCCGTTGATACTAAAGAGCTGGATTCTTTGGTCAGCGATATTTCAAGTTCTATTTCACGGAATGAAAGCGCACTGATTAGTTTGGCGCGTCTAAAGACCAAAGATGACTACACATATATGCACTCAGTTGCAGTATGCGGTTTAATGGTAGCGTTGGCGCGGCAATTAGCTTTATCTGAAAAGAAGGTAAAGCAGGCTGGCTTAGCCGGTTTGTTGCATGACATTGGTAAAGCTGGCATTCCTAATGAGGTGCTCAATAAGCCTAGCGCATTGACCGATGCAGAGTTTGATTTAGTCAAGCAACATCCACAGCGAGGTAAGGATATTTTGTTGGCGGCTGAAGTGAAGGATGCTGCGACATTAGATGTTTGTTTGCACCATCATGAAAAGATAGATGGATCAGGTTATCCTCATGGGTTGAAAGGTGATGCAATTAGCCTGTTTGCAAAAATGGGCGCGGTGTGTGATGTATATGATGCCGTCACGTCTAACCGACCTTATAAAGCGGGTTGGGATCCTGCCGTCTCATTGCAGCGGATGGCACAATGGGAAGGTCATTTTGACGATGTTGTGTTTAAAGCCTTTGTTAAAAGTCTAGGTATTTATCCAGTAGGCTCTACCGTAAAGCTGAAGTCAGGGCGTTTGGCTGTGGTGATTGACCAAAGCCAAGCATCACTGTTAACACCAATGGTGAAAGTGTTTTTCTCAACGAAAGCAAAATCAAGAATTCCAATACAGATTATTGACTTTTCTAAGCCAAATGAGCGTGATGCAATCGTTGGTTATGAAGATCCCGCTGAATGGGGGGTTGAGAATGTCGATGAAGTTTGGAGTAATTTTGAGATTTGGTAGCGGCTGATAAAGTAGCAAGTGTCTGATTTTTTGTATTTTATTATTTTGGCGATATAATATCGCTTTCTGAGGAACGCTGCGAGAGTATTCTACTTGCTCCCAGGCTCAGAATGTCTTAACTGCGTTCACTTTTTACTGTGCGAGCACGGAAACTAAAAGGTGAGCGGTAGCCCCAAAGTTTTATTTCCTTGCTCAGTTTTCATTTATTAAAGGGAAATTATGAATACTGTAGCTGATATTAAAGATTATGTAATTGCAGATATTAACTTGGCAGATTTCGGTCGTAAAGAAATTGCCATTGCAGAAACTGAAATGCCAGGTTTAATGGCGATTCGTGAAGAGTACGCAAAAAGCCAGCCACTTAAGGGCGCTCGTATTACAGGCTCTTTGCACATGACGATTCAAACAGCAGTGCTGATTGAAACATTAAAAGATTTAGGTGCTGAAGTACGTTGGGCATCTTGCAATATTTACTCAACGCAAGATCACGCTGCTGCTGCGATTGCTGCTGGTGGTACACCTGTTTTTGCTGTTAAAGGCGAAACATTGGAAGAGTACTGGGATTACACGCACCGTATTTTCGAGTGGACTGATGGCGGTTACTCAAACATGATTCTAGACGACGGTGGCGATGCAACATTACTACTGCATTTAGGTAAAGATGCAGAGTCAGATTTGTCGGTGTTAGATAATCCAGGTTCGGAAGAGGAAGTTTGCTTATTCAATGCAATTAAAGCAAAACTAAAAACAGACCCTAAATGGTACTCAACACGCCTAGCTGAAATCAAAGGCGTTACAGAAGAAACCACAACAGGCGTGAACCGTTTATACCAAATGCATCAAGCAGGTAATTTAGCTTTCCCAGCGATTAACGTGAATGACTCCGTGACAAAATCTAAGTTTGATAACTTATACGGTTGTCGTGAATCTTTGGTTGACGGCATTAAGCGTGCGACGGATGTGATGGTGGCAGGTAAGGTTGCAGTTGTAGCGGGTTACGGTGATGTCGGTAAAGGTTCTGCACAAGCATTACGCGCTTTATCTGCCCAAGTTTGGGTAACAGAAATTGACCCAATTTGCGCACTGCAAGCTGCGATGGAAGGCTATCGTGTCGTTACGATGGATTACGCTTGTGAGCATGGTGATATTTTCGTGACAACAACGGGTAATTATAATGTCATTCAACATGACCACATGGCTAAGATGAAAAACGAAGCCATTGTATGTAATATTGGTCACTTTGATAACGAAATTGATGTGGCTTCACTAGAGCAGTATGAGTGGGAAGAAATTAAGCCGCAAGTCGACCATGTGATTTTCCCAGATGGTAAGCGTATTACCTTATTGGCTAAAGGGCGTTTAGTGAACTTGGGTTGTGGTACTGGTCACCCGAGCTATGTGATGAGCTCAAGTTTTGCCAACCAAACGATTGCGCAAATTGAGTTATTTACCAAAACAGCTGACTATCCTGTAGGTGTGTATACTTTACCTAAGCATTTAGATGAAAAAGTTGCCCGATTACAACTGAAAACATTAAATGCTGAGTTAACTGAATTAACGCAAGAGCAAGCGGACTATATTGGTGTGGGTGTACAAGGCCCATATAAGCCAGAACATTACCGTTATTAATCGTATTGCTCAATAATTTGTAAAGGAGTCGGGGATGCGGTTCTTACTCAGCTGGGTATTAAAAGCGTTGGCTTTATTGCTGGTAGCGCACTTCGTTCCTGATATTTACATGAGCGGTCTGGACGTCGCCTTAATTGCAGCCGTTATCATTGGTTTAATGAACATGTTGGTCAGGCCAGTGTTGGTATTACTGACCTTGCCAATCACAGTATTAACATTAGGCTTGTTTATCCTAGTGATTAATGGTTGTTTATTCTGGGCGGTCGGACATTACTTACAAGGCTTTGAAGTGCAGACCGTGATGGCTGGGATTATTGGTGCCGTCGCTTATAGTTTGATTTCTTGGCTACTCACAACATTGTTGCTCGGTAAGCGCTTGACATGAACATGAAAGTTAACGATTGAATATGAAGAACATACCATTAAGTTTCGAATTTTTCCCGCCAAAAACAGAGGAAGGTATTGCTAACTTACGTCGTACACGCAAACAGTTGGCGACATTTCAACCTGAATTTTTTTCTGTAACATTCGGGGCAGGGGGGTCTACTCGCGACCGCACCATGGATGCTGTTTTTGAGATCCAAAATGAAGGATATGCCGCTGCACCGCATATCTCTTGTATTTCAGCCACCAAGGATGAAGTGCGTGAGTTGTTGAAAGCTTATCAAGCAAAAGAGATTAAACGCTTAGTGACTTTGCGTGGCGATTTGCCATCAGGGGTGGTGAGTGTTGGTGATTTTAAATACGCTAATGAGCTGGTGGATTTTATTCGTCAAGAAACGGGTGATTGGTTTCATATAGAAGTAGCTGCTTATCCGGAAGTGCACCCTGAGTCGACTTCAGTTGCCAGTGATATCAATAACTTCAAGAAAAAAGTGGATGCTGGCGCAAACTCAGCGATTACGCAGTATTTTTACAATATTGATGCGTACTTTCAGTTTCTTGAAAGCTGTCAAAAAGCCAACATTAGCTTGCCAATTATTCCTGGCGTGATGCCTATTTATAATTACACACAACTTGCGCGTTTCTCTGGTATGTGTGGTGCGGAAATTCCGCGCTGGTTACGTCTGCGCCTTGAAGCTTATGGTGATGACATGGCTTCATTGCGCGATTTTGGTGTGGATGTAATTTCTGAACTTTGTGAGAAGTTATTAGCTGCAGGCGTGCCTAGCTTACATTTCTACACCTTGAATCAAGCTGGTATCGTTTCAAAGATTATCAATAATGTCACAGACTAACCGCCAGTATTACTGAACAGTAAGGCCGCGTGGGTTGAATAAGGCATCCTCTACAAAGGAGTAGTCCTTATCTCTGCCTTGGTTCCACAGGGCAATCATCGTAATCCAGCGTGTTTCCTCAATGGTAATTTTTGCTTGTTTCAATGCCATTGCACGATCAATAATGAGGTCTCTTTCCATATCGCTAATCACATCCGCTTGCTGTAAGAAAATCAAGAACCCTAAGCTTTCTGTATTAATTTTCTTCAATTCGCTCTTGGTAAAAAAGCGTGTCGCAGTTGTTTGGTGTGAGTAATCTAGCTCTGGTGTGTTTAGCACAGACTTCATGCCTTTAAACCAGTCAAATGCGCCTAAGATATCATTTTGTTCAAACCCAGCCTCAGCAAGTTCTTGCTCTAATGTTGCGTCATCTGGCATGGTTTGCTCTGCAAAATAGTTTTCAAACATGAAAACCAGTACTTCAAACATATATTTCCTCGTTAATATCTCTTTAATTTATTATATTTACATTAAGCGCTGGTAATTTCCCCCTGTCAATGTGGCGACTTTACCTTCCAGCTCTAATACCATTAGCATGGAGGAAAGCGCATCTGGCGTCAATGCTGAAGTGGCCAGCAGAGACTCAAAACTAATGGCCTCAAAACCCATCAAATCCAATAGGGTATTGGCTTCTGGCGCAGTCGAACCCACTTGGGTTGATGGCCCAGATGGGCTATACGCCGGTAGTAAGTTTTTTATCTCTTCTAAAATATCATCCGCACTTTCGACTAATTTTGCGCCTTGCTTGATCAGTTGATGGCAACCCTTAGAAACAGGAGAGTGTATTGAGCCGGGAATGGCAAATACTTCACGGCCTTGTTCGGCAGCTAGCCTAGCCGTAATCAAAGAGCCACTCTTGATATTGGCTTCAACAACTAAACAGCCATGACTCAAACCGCTGATAATACGGTTTCTACGTGGGAAGTTTTGAGGTTTTGATGGTGTGCCGAGCGGAAATTCTGAAAGAATGAGACCGTGCTCAGCAATCTGATGTGCTAAATCACGGTGTTTCGCAGGGTAAACAATATCCAAGCCAGTGCCAACAACAGCAATGGTAGCGCCTGTACTTTTAATCGCACCGCGATGTGCGGCACCATCAATGCCAAGCGCCATGCCACTAACGACACATAAACCCTGTTGACACATAGCTTGAGCAAAGCTTTCTGCATTTTTCTCACCTTGTGGTGTCGCATGGCGACTACCGACCATGGCAATAGCAGCTTGCGATAAGCATGTGAGATTGCCAATCCCATAGAGTACGGCAGGTGGGTCTGTAATTTCTAGAAGGCGTTTCGGGTAAGCAGCATCAGCAAGGGTGATTAGATGCGTATTATCTTTTGCTAACCAGTTCTGAGCTGCTTGCGTCGTTTCTGGTGTAACCCCTTGTTTGATTTTGCTCGCAATCGTTGCCGAAACGATTGCTTTAAGTGCTTGCGTGCTAGCAGAGAAAATATGATTTGGAGAGCCGAACTGCTTGAGCAGTTGGTAAATTTTTGCATTACCTAAACCTGGAATCTGTGTCAGCGCGATCCAAGCACTGGCTTCATCAGATTCCAATGGTTTTACTTGCATTAAGGCGTGTGTACGGCGTCCAGTGTAAAGACTGAACTTGAAGAGCTCATTACCAAGCCATAAGAGACGCGGTCAAACGTTCTAAATACCATCATCAGGCCGACGCGTTCGTCAGGCAATTTGATTTGCCCTGGCTCTAATTGTACTTCAGCATCACTGCCTATAGTCGCATCTGATTTTTCGTCAGATTCTTTATACTCAGGGTCTTGGATAATACGGCCATAGCGACTAATTGCTAATACGTGGCCAATTTCCAAGCCGTCATTTTTGCCGAGGTTGATCGCGACTACATTGCTTGGCCCCGCTTCGGAAGTGCTGCTTGCACCACCAATGACGCGAATAATGCGACCTCTGACTTGGTTCTCTGGCGCATGCGGTACAAAGCTAGTTTGAAACTCATCTTCGGAAGCAATCAATCGATCTTTGACGAAAATCTCTTCTTTCGCTTTAACGATGTTTGCTGATGCAGGCTTGCCATATTTCGTGATATTTAAATCGCCCAAGTAGATGGCTTGCGTACCCAGTACTTCATCAGTATCCGGATCGATAAATTGCTCACCTTCTCGATAAATATTCCAGTTTTTACCATCAGCCTCTTGAATTTCATTGATATAGACGCGGGTACTAGGACTTAACACTAGGCGGTTGTCAGGGCCTGCGATAATGCGCGGGGCACTTTCTAACTCATCATTCTCAATAAGTAGTGGTTGCGTCAGGAAGGGCGTAATCACACTTGGTGTAATTGTTTGAATGGCTTCTTTTTCTAATGGTTCGATACGTGCACCTGGTTCCAAGGTGACTGTTTCGCGTAGTAACTTGAGCTGCGGGTATTTGCCACTAGTATCTAGGACGACGACATCGCCAGGATAAATCAAATGTGGGTTTTTAATTTGATCACGATTCATGCGCCATACTTTTGGCCATAACCATGGATTTTGTAAGAATTTGCCAGAAATATCCCAAAGCGTATCGCCTTTTACAACAACATGACGATGGGGGTGATTCTTTTTCAGTTTAATTTCATCAGCAAATGCACTGATGCTTAAGCAAGCAAGTGCTAGCAGCGTTATAATATTGCGGAGTAAATTTTTTTTATACATCGACGACCTCGGTCAAAATAGCGGATTTTATCCGCGAAGTTGGATTAAATTTATCACGTAATTCATTAAGAAATCAAGCTTTTTTGGAAGAATTAACCGCTTTATGGCAGCCTTAACTATATTAAATTATCCAGACCCACGTTTACATAAGGTGGCAAAGCCTATTTTGAAGGTTGATGATGAGATTCGTCAACTTGTTAAAGATATGGCAGAAACCATGTATGCCGCGCCAGGCATAGGATTGGCGGCAACACAGGTTGATAGACATATACAACTAATCGTGATTGATACATCAAAAGAGCAAAACGATTTATTAGTGTTGGTAAATCCCAACATTATTGCCAAAAGTGGTGAGCAAGAACACGAAGAAGGCTGTTTATCGGTGCCTGGTGTCTATGAAACGGTAACGCGTGCTGAGGCGATTACCGTCGAAGCGTTAGATCAGCACGGCAAAAAATTCAAATTAAATGCAGATGGTTTGTTGGCAGTTTGTATTCAGCATGAAATGGATCATTTGCAAGGAAAAGTCTTTGTAGAGTACCTGTCGCCATTGAAGCGCAACCGTATCAAAACCAAAATGATTAAGCATCAGCGTGAAATTGAGCGCAACAGCTATTAGTCTCTAACCATTATTTTAAGAACAATATGAGAATTATATTTGCAGGCACGCCTGAGTTTGCTGTCCCAGCATTAGGTGCATTGATACAAGCAGGGCATGAGATTGCGATGGTGTTAACGCAACCTGACCGGCCAGCTGGGCGCGGCATGCAATTGCGTGCTAGCCCGGTTAAACAGTTGGCTTTGGCGCATGATATTGCCGTGTACCAGCCAGCGTCATTAAAACCAGCAGAGGTGCAAGCGAGCATTGGTGAGGTGCATGCCGATGTGATGATTGTGGCTGCCTACGGGCTGATTATTCCTGAACCTGTTTTAGGCTTGCCGAAACTGGGTTGCTACAATATTCACGGCTCTTTATTGCCAAGATGGCGTGGTGCAGCACCGATTCACCGTGCGATTTTGGCCGGTGACCAAGAAACGGGCGTTACGGTGATGGAGGTTGTCTATCAGTTGGATGCTGGTGCGATGGTGAGCAAAAAAGCACTGCCTATTTTGGCAACAGATACGACGCAGACCTTGCACGATGCGATTAGTGCCGCAGGTGCGACATTAATGGTTGAAGCCATGCGGGGGCTTGAACAAGATGGATATCTTAATGCGGCACAGCAGGATGAAACATTGGTTACCTATGCGCATAAAGTTGAGAAAGCAGAGGCGGTGATTGATTGGCAGAAAACGGCTACCGAATTGTCACGTCAAGTACGTGCTTTCAACCCGTTCCCTGTGGCGACAGCGCAATTTAGAGATAAAACGTGCCGCATATGGTTTGCAACCACATTAGAACAGCCCACCACCGCGGAAAGCGGAGAGGTTGTTGCGTTAGGCGACACCTTGGATGTGGCTTGTGGACAACATATTTTACAAATTCATGAACTGCAAATGCCGGGCGCTAAGCGACAAAAAGCCACACAGTTTATTCAAGGTCAACATGTGGAAATGGGCGAACTGTTCGGCTAGGCCCTTGAATTTATTGATCTTTGGCCCAATATTGGCGGTGTAGCTACGAAAAAGGAGACGAGCGTATGTATGGGAATTGGCTGAAAACATTTATGTTGATGGCGGCAATTACTGCCTTATTTGGTGTGATTGGTGGGTCAATGGGCGGTTATAGCGGTATGTTGATCGCGCTAGCGTTTGCTGGAGCGATGAATATTTATGCTTATTGGTTTTCTGACAAAGCGGTATTGAAAATGTATGGTGCACAAGAGGTGACGCCAGATAATCAGCAGTTTCGAGACTACTATCAGATGGTGAAAGAATTGGCAGAAAATGCCGAACTGCCAATGCCAAAAGTCTATGTCATTAATGAGCAGCAACCGAATGCGTTTGCGACAGGCCGCAACCCAGAAAACGCAGCGGTGGCAGCAACAGCAGGGATTATGCAGGCGCTGAATGATCGTGAGCTACGCGGTGTGATGGCGCATGAACTCGCGCACGTTAAGCACCGTGATACGCTGATTTCGACCATCTCTGCAACGGTAGCTGGTGCGATCTCAGCGCTCGCACAATTTGGCATGATGTTTGGTGGTAGAGGCGATGATCGGCCTAACCCAATTTTAGGTTTGCTCATGATGTTTTTAGCACCAATGGCAGCGTCATTGATTCAAATGGCAATTTCACGTGCACGTGAATATGAGGCGGACAGAGTTGGCGCGGAAATCAGCCGAGACCCAAAAGCGCTCGCCAGTGCACTTGAAAAAATTCAAAACTATGCGCGGCAAATATCAAACCCAACGGCTGAAATGCACCCTGAAACTGGACAGATGATGATTATCAATCCGTTGTCTGGTAAAAGCCTAAAAGGTTTGTTCAGTACGCACCCACAAACGGAGGAGCGTGTGAGGCGTTTACTTGACATGGCGAATCAGTATTAGCGATAACTGATTATGCAACGCCGTCATGCACAAGTGTTACATGAGCGTTTTAACGTTAAACTATTTTTAGAAGAGTTTAACGCGCGCTATCAAACAGACTTTAAAGTGGTCGCTGAGCCGAACCCGCCAGAAGCCATCATCCAGTCTAAGAATACAACAAGGTGGGTAGAGGTAACGACGGCATATCTCAATGAAGCACAAGCGAAGGCTTTGAGTGCTTATCCTGTGAAAGGGGAAAAACCACAAGCAAACTGGCAAGGTGTGATTGCTGACCTTGATGCGCAGTTTGCACATCAGTTTGTGGATGTCGTGACTAAAAAGCTAGGGAAGACCAGTTATGCTCCTTTTTCTAAGCAATATGGAAAAGGTTATCTAATTGTGTCTATCCAACACCCCATGTTTTGTCAAAAGACTTTGTCTGCTATTGAGCGGGTCTGGGATGAAGTTGAGGTGGTCGATAACGGTTACTTTAAGTCTATTTACATCGTTAATCGTGCAGATGATGGCTATAAGGTCTCGCTTTGGAAGTCTAATTTAAGCTGAAGCAAGCAGGTTCTTAAGATAGCCGCCCAAATGTAGCGTGAATCAAGTAAAATTCAGGCAATCTTGATTCGAAAGCACGCTTTGTATATCTCCCAACAAATTGCCGCAAAAACGGTCGCAAAAGTTTTAAAAGGGCGCAACCTCACACTGGCTTTGCCAGAATCACAAAGTAGCTTTCCAAAAGCCACACCACAACAAAGAGGTGGTGCTGCAGATTTAAGCTACGGCACCTTGCGTTTTTATGGTGAGGTGAATGCTTACTTACAGCAGCTGCTTGAGAAACCGTTGGCGGATGTACATGTGAATGCTTTGCTATTGGTTGCTTTGTACCAGTTATTGCATGATCAGGCGGAAGATTTTACTGTGGTCAACCAAGCGGTTAAAGCTGCTAGCTATGCGAAGCCACGTTGGGCAAAGGGCTTGGTCAATGGTGTGCTACGTAACTTTTTGCGACAACAGGTGCAATTGCAAGCTAACATCAAAGCAAACCCTGCTGCACGGTACGCTTACCAGGAGTGGTGGGTTAATAAGTTAAAAAAACAGTACCCTGAGAACTGGGCAGCGATTTTAGAAGCAGGCAATGTGCACCCACCGATGATTTTGCGTGTGAATGTTCGGCAATCGCATGCAAAAGAATATACGCAGCTACTATCAAGAAAAGGGATCGAGGCGACACATATTGGTAAAGCTGCAGTGATGTTAACCAAACCGATGGCAGTTGAGCAGATCCCAGGCTTTTCTGAAGGCGTTGTTTCTGTGCAAGATTACGGTGCACAGTTAGCGGGAGAATGGCTTGATGTGCATGCGGGACAACAAGTGTTAGATGCTTGCAGTGCACCAGGCGGGAAAGCTGGGCATATTGCAGAACTCGCAGACGTCCAACTGACAGCGCTAGATAATGATGAAAAGCGTTTGCAGCGTGTGACGAGCAACTTGTCGCGCTTGCAGCTGCCTGTTGACTGCCAGTTGGGAGATGCGGCGGTCTGGGGAAAGGGACAGACTTTTGATCGTATCTTGGCTGATGTGCCGTGTACAGCTTCTGGCATTGTAAGGCGACATGTTGATATTAAATGGTTAAGACGCGCCTCCGATGTTGTGTCCTTTACGCAACAACAAGGGTTAATTCTGGCCAATTTGTGGCATTTATTGTCAAAAGGCGGTAAATTGCTCTATGTGACTTGTTCTATTTTTGCTGAAGAAAACCAGCAGCAAATCGATAGCTTTCTAAAGAATAACAATGATGCAACTCAATTGCCTCTGGAGTTGACTAATGACAGTACTAACAATTTAAAGATACAACATGGTCAACTTATTCCTTCCGCCATGCACGATGGATTCTTTTATGCGCTTCTGCAAAAACATTAGCTTGTTTTTCGTGTTTTTGCTGATGAGCTCCTTCGCTTTGGCTCAACAAAGTAGCATCGTGATTAAACACGCCGACGTTAAACTAGAAGGCGAAGGCTATCGTTTGAATGCTGATTTGGAAATCAACTTCGATGAGGACGTTGAAGAGGCGATTAATAAAGGGGTGGCTTTAGAGTTTGTTTATGAGTTTGCATTAACCCGCCCAAGGACATTTTGGTTTGACGCAGACGTGTTGCAAGCGAGCACACGTATTAATGTGAGTTACCATGCGTTAAGCCGTCAATATTTAGTCAGTCAAAGTGGCCGCCAAACCTCACATGAGATTTTAAGTGAAGCGATGATTGAATTGGTGCAGTTATATGATTGGATGGTCTTTGAGCAAAGTCTTTTGGAAGATGGTGAGGCGTATGAGGCGACACTGAAAGTGCATTTAGACGAGAGCAAGCTGCCCAAGGCGATACAAGTGGATGCGATTGGTTCTAAAGAATGGCATCTAGAAGCTGAACCCTATACTTGGTCGTTAACAGACCAGAAGTAAGCACATGAGATATGTCGTATTTGTCAGTGCAGGTTTAGGATTAATTTTACTTTACTTGCTTTCACTAGCAAGTGCGAATACAGCCATTGCAGGTAACTATTATAAGGTGCTTCTTTACCTGAATGTTGCGCTAGCCATTGTCTTGGTCGTGCTGGTTACATTGCAGTTTAAATCCCTATATAAAAACATTAAGAACCAAGTTGTTGGCAGTCGCTTAAACCTGCGAATGGTGAGTGCGTTTGCCATGATGGCGATTATTCCTGGTGTGATTGTTTACTCCGTTTCGGTTAATTTTTTAACGCAATCTATTGAGTCTTGGTTTAACGTCAAGGTGGAGTCGGCATTAGATGGTGGCCTCAGTTTAGGGCAGCGGGCTTTGGATGCGCTGCTTTCAGATATGGAATTGAAAGCAGAGAGTATGGCGACAACACTGTCATTACAGCCATCTCGTTTCCGCTATGAATCACTGAATGACTTACGAGAAAAAGCAGCGATACAGGATGCAACGCTACTTTCTGTAAACGGTCGAATTATGGCGGTTTCTAGCGGAGATGCATCGAGTTTCTTGCCAGAGTTGCCCAGCACAGCAGAGTTGCGTCAGGCAAGATACCGCTTGCTGAGTAAAGTCGAGCCTTTGCCTGACAAAGGGTTGTATCTACGTGTGTTGGTGCCAGTTAATTCAGAAGAGTTTACCGGCGAGACGTTGATTTTGCAGTTATTACATCCTGTACCTACCGCATTATCCAATACGGCAGAAGCGGTACAAGATGTCTATCGCGACTATCAAGAGCTGTCCTACAGTCGCGACTCATTAAAAGAAATTTTTAAGTTAACACTGACGTTAGTGTTAATGCTGGCAATGCTGTCTGCTCTGGCCATTGCATTTGTGCTTAGTCGTCGCTTGTCGAAGCCGTTGACGGTATTGGCAGAGGGAACCAGAACCATTGCAGACGGCAACTATAACAAAATGTTGCCGGAGCATGGCAGGGATGAGTTGGGGGTGTTGGTTAAGTCTTTTAACAGTATGACGCGCCAATTGCAGGATGCGAATAAGGCGACTGAGCGGAACCGAAGTAGAGTAGAAGCAGCTCGCGGTTATTTAGAGACTGTACTTGCACACTTGTCATCGGGAGTATTGGCGATTAATCGTGATGCTGAGTTACGGACATATAACTTAGCAGCCATTGATATCTTGGGGGTTGATTTAGCCTCTTATGAAAACTTGCCGTTTAAAAAAATTGCTGCTGACCATCATTTCTTGGCTGAATTTGTGAAGGTCATCCATACGCATTTTGAGCTTACGTTTTATGAAGGAGATGAAGAGGCTGAGCTTAATCGTCAGTTAGAAGTCATGGGGCCTAAAGGTAAGCAGCTGATTTTAGTGCGGGCGACACGGTTGCCAGCGAATACAAATCGTGGCTTTGTTGTTGTGTTTGATGATGTGACGACGATGGTAGATGCACAGCGTGATGCTGCCTGGAGTGAAGTGGCGCGCCGTTTGGCTCACGAGATTAAGAACCCTTTAACACCGATTCAGCTATCAGCAGAACGGTTGCAGCATAAATTATCGAGTCGCTTGAGTAAGGAAGATGCAGCGCTACTAGCGAGAGCGACAGACACCATCGTGAATCAAGTAGGTGCGATGAAGTCGATGGTGAATGAATTTAGTGAGTATGCGCGTGCGCCATCCGTTAACCTTTCTAAGGTAAACTTGAATAAACTCATTGAAGATGTTTCAGGCCTTTATGAGAATGCGAACGTCAATATTCAATATGACTTAGCGGAAGGTTTGCCAGATGTCATTGGCGATGCCACGATGTTAAGGCAGGTGCTACACAACTTGGTGCAAAATGCACAAGATGCTTTGGTGGAAACAAAAGATCCTATGGTCGTGGTCAGTACAGTTTGTGATCAAGGCTATGTTAAGCTAATGGTTTCTGATAATGGTGAAGGCTTCCCGGACCAGTTGTTAGGGCACGCCTATGAGCCTTATGTCACGACGAAAGCACATGGTACGGGTTTGGGTTTGGCGATTGTCAAGAAGATGGTCGAAGAACATGCAGGTCATGTGGTGATTGAAAATAATGCTGACGGTGGAGCATGCATTACAATTACATTACCATTAGAGGGTCAAAGTCAGTCAGAAACGACTGCAAAAGAAAATGTTGATGAGTAAACGTTATCATTAGAAGGCGTATTAACAACAGTAAAGGGAAGAGAGCAGTAAGAAATGGCGTCTAGAGATATTTTAGTAGTAGATGATGAAGTTGGTATTCGTGAGTTATTGAGTGATATTTTGCAAGATGAAGGGCATCGCGTTAAGACCGCAGAGAATGCACAGATTGCTAGAGAAATGCGCTTGTCTAAACGACCAGACTTGGTTTTGCTCGACATCTGGATGCCAGACTGTGATGGGGTGAGTTTACTCAAAGAGTGGGGTAATGCTGGGCTGCTCAATATGCCAGTGGTGATGATGTCAGGTCATGGGACGATTGATACTGCAGTGGAAGCGACCAAAATAGGTGCTTTCGACTTTCTTGAGAAACCTATTGCATTACAGAAGTTGTTGAAGACGGTTGGCGCAGCATTAACGCATGCTGATAACTTACCACGTGCAGAAATGAATTTAGCCAGTTTGGGTAAAAGCCAGGTGATTACCGACCTGAAGCAGCGTTTAGAGCAAATCGCACGGACAAAGACGCCATTGTTACTTATGGGTAAGAAGGGTGGCAGTGTAGAGCTGTGCGCGCGCTTTTTCCACTTGCCAGAAACGCCATGGGTGGGTCTCACTGAGTATGAGAAAGTCGCCAGTGCGCCATTAGAAGTGCTGGAACAAGCACGAGAAGGGGTTATCTTTGTTGATGAGCTCACTGATTTGAGCAAGACTGAGCAAAAAGGGCTTAGCTTGCTTATTTCTAATGCAAGTAAATATGATGTGCGAGTGATTTGTGCCACGGTTCATACCTTGCCACAATTGGTGGAGAATACGAAGTTAGAGCCATCGCTATTGCAAGCTTTGTCTAATACAAACTTAAAAGTTCCTAGCTTGAGTGAGCACCCAGAAGACATTCCGGACTTATCCTTGTCTATGTTGGCTCTACTCTCAGAAACATCGGGGACGGCTTATAAAAGTTTTGATGTCTCTGCGCTCAATGCACTGCGGAATGCAGAGTGGACCGGTGATTTAAAGCAGTTAGAAGCTGTGGTGCAGAACTTAATGCTGACAAGCTTAGGCGAAAAAATTACGCAAGAAGATGTTGTGCGCGTACTAGAGCAGTTCAGTGATGAGGATGCAGAAAATGGCGCAGTGGCATTGCCTATTGACCTAGGCCAACCTTTACGTAGCGCCCGAGATGAGTTTGAGCGCTACTACTTTAGGCACCATATGAAACTGGTGAATAACAATATGAGTAAGTTGGCTGAAATCTCTGGCTTAGAGCGGACTCACTTATATCGAAAGCTGAAGCAGCTTGGGGTCAGTATTAAGGGCTAACGCCTCATAGGTTGGCTTCTAAAACCACAGGTGTATGGTCACTAGGCCGTTCTAATTTCCTAGGCGCTTTATCAATCACACAAGCGGTGCATTTTTCTTTCATGGCATCGCTAACCAGAATATGGTCAATACGCATGCCCCGGTTACGTCTGAACCCCATCATACGGTAATCCCACCAGCTGTAATGGCCACCATCTGATTCAAACAGCCTGAAGCTATCATGTAAGCCAAGTTCGATTAGTTCTTCAAAGGCATCACGTTCACGTGGGCTTACTAAAATATCGCCTTCCCAAGCTTCGGGGTCATGGCAGTCGCGATCATCTGGTGCAATATTGTAGTCCCCTAGGATCACTAAATTAGGGTGCGTTTTAAGCTCCTCAACTAGCCAAGCATTCAATGCTTGAAGCCAACGCATTTTGTAATCATATTTTTCAGAGTCGACGGCTTGCCCGTTAACAACATAAACACAAATAACTCGAACACCATTAATGGTTGCAGAAATAACGCGTTTTTGCTCATCTTCAAAATTCGGGATGCCGTGAACGACATCTGTCAATTCTTGGGTGCTCAGGATAGCAACGCCGTTATAGGTTTTTTGACCACTATGCACGGCATGGTAACCGGCTGCTTTTAAATCATCGTAGGGAAATTTAATATCCTCTTGTTTGGTTTCTTGTAAACACAAGACCTCAATCGGGTTTTCCTTTAACCAATCTAATACATGCGGCAGTCGCACATTGAGAGAGTTAACGTTCCAAGTTGCAAATTTCATTGTTTTCCCATATTAATTAATGCCACCAAATCGAACAGCGTAGATTGAGCCCATTTCGGTGCTTGCTTCTGCTGGGCTGCCTAAAGCGTAGACAATACCAATTTCATTATGCGCAGGTCCGTAATAACGACCCATGGCCGTCCCCGTTACGCCACGTCCATCTTTGATTTTACCTGTAAACAGATTGCGTTCGCTATCAAAAGTTAAGGTGCCCGTGATATTTAAGTCAGGGCGGGGGGTAATCTTTGTGGTGCCTTGATGGTGATAATGAATAAAGGTGTTGTTTGTTTTTAGCTGAATACCTTTATGAATGTCAGGTTCGGTTGTTACTGTCGCCTTTAGCCCCCATTCGCATTCCCCATCTGCATCGCAATCGCCAGGTGGCATACCATCCAGCGCGCCTTTAAAGGTTGGAAAAATTTCAATACCTTTAGTGCTTTCCAGTGTGCGAATGCTTTTATTTACTGCCGTAGGCGCGCCATCAATAAACATGCCTGTACTAACGGCTATCATGCAGTCACTACATCCACCCTTCTGGTTCATCCATAAGCCAGTGGTGCCATAAAGACCCTTATATGGATGTACCTGCGGAAACTCAGCAGGGCTGGCACTACCAAAGCTGATGGTTTGATTGACTACACCTGTTCTTTTATCGAGTGATTCGATGTGCGTTCTATCAACTTCATTTTCAATGTTTTTGCTGAGTGTTAAAGTGCCATTACCTGAAGTGGTTACATTGATGCCGGCAAGGCGCGCTAAAGCCACATTGCCTTTTTTGCCATCTCTTCCAACAAACCCCTTTGTTTTGATCTGAAAATTTGGGTCAAAAACAAAGCCATCAAACTGTGCTTTCCCCATGTTCGAAACCGATATGCGCATCGACACTGATAAACCGCCGTCTAATGGGTTTTTGGAAGCTGGGGCTTCGGCAGGGCTTATTGAGGAAAATAGTAATGCGCTGGCAAGCGTGATGGTTTGAATCCAGGATTGGTATGTCATGATGTAATTTTTCTTTGTGTTGTTAAGGTTTTCGTCGCAGCGAATAAGCTAACTCAGATTTTATTACATAATGTGAAGCGTTGTGATGTTTCTTTTTCACTTAACTTTGGTGTTAGTAAGGGAGCTAAAGCAAGTTCTTTTGGGTGTGGTTTATGATTGATTGTGAGTGAGTGCTTCAATAAACGACTCAACATCCCACTCGCAGCCACCGCAGCCTGACAGCACGCCTTTTTTACTTGAGATGCCGTCTAGGTCATAACCTTGTGCGTGCAGGTCAGCAATTTCGCCGTATGTTGTCCCTGTGCATGTGCAGACGATTTCATCCGACGGGTTATCAGCGTTGTTTGTCATGCGTTTAGCTTTGGCCCATACCGTTGTGCCTTAATAAGGCATCCATGTTTGGTTCTCTGCCACGGAATGCGATAAAGGATTCCATAGCAGGGCGACTGCCACCTTGTTCTAATACTTCAGTTTTGAAACGTGAGCCTGCTTCTTCAGATAAAACGCCGAGTTCTTCAAATAAGCTATAAGCATCTGCACTTAGCACTTCTGCCCACTTGTAGCTATAGTAGCCAGCAGCATAGCCGCCTGCGAAAATATGGCTAAAGTTGTTTGGGAAGCGGTTCCATGCAGGTGGGCGAAGGACGGCGACTTCATCACGTACTTGTTCGATGACATCTTGTGCCGTTTGGTTGCCGTTAGGATTAAATTCGCTATGTAAACGGATATCGAATAGAGCAAACTCAACTTGTCGTAATGTTTGCATACCCGCATGATAGTTCTTGGCTGCGACCATTTTGTCGAACAGCTCACGCGGTAAAGGCTTGCCAGTGTCGACATGGCTGGTCATGTGGCTGATGACTTCCCACTCCCAACAGAAGTTTTCCATGAATTGGCTTGGTAACTCAACAGCATCCCACTCAACGCCTTTAATCCCAGAAACGCTATATTCGTCCACTTGTGTCAGCATATGATGTAAGCCATGGCCAAACTCGTGGAATAAGGTCTCTACTTCATCATGCGTGAACAGTGCTGGTTTATCACCCACTGGCGCTGAGAAGTTGCAGGTTAGATAAGCAACAGGTAATTCAAGGCCTTGAGCCGTTCTACGACGGGTAATGCATTCATCCATCCAGGCACCACCACGTTTACCTTTACGTGCATAAAGGTCTAAGTAGAAATAGGCGATGGGCTGGCCTTGTGTATTGTTAATTTGATAAAAGCTCGCATCATCATGCCATGTGGGGGCATCTGCATTAACTACCTCCACATTGAAAATGGTTTCGGTCACTTTAAATAAGCCAGCTTTGACTTTATCTTCTGGAAAGTATTGTTTCACTTCTTGATCTGAGAAAGCATATTTTTCTTGGCGTAGTTTTTCGCCTACATAAGCAACGTCCCATGCTTGCATGTCGGTAATGCCCAGCTCTTCAGCATAAGCCGTTAGTTCAGCCATGTCTTTTTCAGCATATGGTTTTGCGCGTTGTGCCAATGTGGCAAGAAAGTCTTTGACCTGTGCAGGAGAGTCTGCCATCTTTGTTGCTAGCGATGCCTCTGCATAGTTGTTAAAATCCAGTAACTTGCTTTCTTCTTCGCGCAACTTGAGTATATCTGCTATTAAAGGGGTATTGTCCCATTCTGGCTTCCCAAATTCAGATGCACGTGTTGCATAGGCCCGATAAAGTGTCTCTCTCAGTTCTGCGTTGTCTGCATATTGCAATACAGGCAGGTAGGAAGGAAAGTGTAGCGTAAATAACCAACCTTCTTTATCCGCTTCGGTAGCGGCAGATTTGGCTGCTTGAATTGCATCTTCAGGAAGGCCGGATAAAGTAGGTTCATCGGTGACTAAGTGAGAAAAGTCATTGGTAGTGTCTAAGATATTTTCTTCAAACTGGCTGGTGATTTTAGACAGTTTCTCTGCAATGGCTTTAAAGCGTGCTTTTTTATCAGCTGCTAGTTCCGCGCCACCTAACTTGAAATCACGGACCTCATTATTAATGATTTTTTGCTGTGTAGCCGTTAGTTCGCTAAAGTCTTTACTGGACTGTATTTCTTTAAATTTCGTATATAAGCGCTCATCTTGCGATAAATCACTGTAATATGCGGTTAATTTCGCTAAATTACCATTGTAGGCTTCTCTGAGTTCTGGCGTATTCACAACAGCATTCATATGGCCGATAGGCCCCCAAGCGCGACCTAGTTTTTCGCTATGATTCTCGAAAGCGAGTGCAAAGTTCTCCCATGATGGCGTTGACTCGCTGTTTGCGAGTGTTTCGACTAGTGCACGCCCTTCTGCGATGAGTTGATCAATCGCAGGCGTGACATGTTCGGGTTTAATTTCATTAAATTTGGGTAAACCAGAAAATTGCAACAATGGGTTTGATGACACAGACATTCCTTCTTAGCATTAACGTTAGTTGATTAAGCGTAGACACAGTGGGTAGCGATAGGTTTCACCTTTACTGGTGGCAACTGCCGCAATAATACAGAAAATAATATTAGCAACCCAAATAATTGGGATGAATGCTAAACCAACTAATATCCATGATAGCACTGTTGTACAAACGAACATGGCAATGGCCACGGTAATTTGGAAGTTGAGTGCCTCTTTTGCTTGGTCGGCAATAAATTGACTATCATCTTTTTTAAGTAGCCATACAATCAGTGCGGGTACAAATGAAAAAACAGTGCCGCCTAGATGGGTAATAGTGGCGATATTTTTATCGTCATTGTTGGGGACGATGATTTCTTCTGACATGTTAACCTCCTTGGGTTGAATGTTGTTTATATGGGGACATTTATCAATAAATCAAGTACATAAGCGGGTACCCAGGTGCTACTTATCTAGCTCTCGGTGTCGAGCTATAGTCTGATGTTGCGACTGTGCGAAGTGTTGGTAGAGCTGTTCAACAAAATAAACAGAACGGTGTTGACCACCAGTACAGCCAATCGCTACAGTCAGATAACTACGGTTGTCTTGCTCAAAGCTCGGTAGCCACTTTTCAACATACTGCTGAACATCATTCAGCATCTCGCTTACCATGGTTTCTTTTTCTAGAAAAGCGATGACAGCGGCATCCTTACCTGTCTGCGGGCGTAGTGACTTGTCGTAATGTGGGTTCGGTAAACTGCGCACATCAAATACAAAATCAGCATCAAGTGGAATGCCTGCTTTAAAGCCGAAAGAAGTAAACAGCAGCACGATTTGATTGGGTGTTCTTTTACTGAATTCGCGAATCTGGTTACGCAGTTTTTTTGCACTCATGCTACTGGTATCAATGCGATGACCTAGCCCGCTATACTCAGCTAACAGCTCACGTTCATGGGCGATACTTTCCGCTAATGTGGTGTTGTTATCACTCAATGGGTGTTTGCGTCGTGTTTCGCTAAAGCGTTTGACCAATGTTTCCACGTTAGCTTCTAAAAACAGCACATCAACTTGATGGCCACTGCTCTGAAGTTGATCAATCGCGCTCGGCAATGATTCCAGCGCAGCATTGCGGCAATCAATACTGATGGCGACCTTGTTATGTGCCGTCGCTTCAATATGGTGAGACATTAAAGGCAACATCGTGGCTGGCAAATTATCGATACAATAAAACTCGATGTCTTCTAACGCTTTAAGCGCAATACTTTTTCCTGAGCCTGATAAACCTGTGAGGATGATTAGATGCACGTTATATCCAATTAACTGCTTGATGCAACATATTAACATTCTCAAGAAAATCTATCACGGCAGCTTGAGAAGAAAAGCGGGTGGCTCGATAAACTAAAACGCCCCTCGTTTTAACGAGAGGCGTTTGAGAGGTGCGGCTCTAGATAGAGCGCAATGCTTAATTAAGCATTTGGTGTTTCAATGCACCATTCATCTTGTGATGATCGCCACTTTTTTCTTTATGTTTGAGCACTTGGCGATCTAGCTTGTCAGTAAGCATATCGATGGCACTGTACATATTTTCATCGCTGCTTTCTGCATGCAAATCATTACCTGGTACGTGGAGTGTTGCTTCAACCTTTTGGGCAAGCTTCTCTACACGCATCGTGACCTTAACGTCAATCACATGATCAAAGTGATTGCTGATTTTTCCTAGCTTTGTTTCCACATACTCACGTAATGCGGGTGTTACATCTAAATGG